>NZ_JAJNIE010000009.1:0-132257 GCF_022387115.1 Mammaliicoccus sp. F-M27
AGAGAGAGATTGAAAATAATACATTAATGGAAGATATCAACGATATCTATCATCAATATCAAGGTATTTATGGTTATAGACGCATTTATATCTATATCCGTCTTAAATTAAATAAACGTGTAAATCATAAGCGTGTTTATAGGTTAATGAAACAATTAAAATTAAAAGCTATTATACGTCGCAAAGCTAAGCGATATAGGCTTTTTACTCCTGAAGTAACTGCGCAAAATATTTTAAATAGATCATTTAATGAAAGTAAGAAAAATAAGAAATGGTTAACAGATGTGACTGAATTCAAATTAAAAAATGGTAATAAAATATACTTAAGTGCGATTTATGATTTAGGTAGTAAAACAATTTTAAGCTATGAATTGAGTAGTTCAAATAATAACCAATTAGTATTTAATACGCTTGAAAAAGCAGTTAAACAAGTAAAAAATACCAAGGGTATTATATTTCATAGCGATAGAGGGTTTCAATATACTTCTAGAAGTTTCAAAGCAAAATTAAAAAAGCATAAAATGATTCAAAGTATGTCACGTGTAGGCTGTTGTATTGATAATGGACCTATGGAATCAGTATGGGGAATGATGAAAAGTGAAATTTATAAAGGCAATAAGAACTTTTCTTTTATAAATTATGAACAGGCAGTAAATGAATTAACTAAGTATATCCATTTTTATAATACTAATAGAATTACATTAAAAATGGCCGAATCCATAGCTTAGCTATGAACTCGACCAAAAATCCATTTTTATTATTTAGTTGTCTACTTGACAGGGTACAGTTCATCACCACCTGGGTATATATTCCCAATTGTATGGCCTATACTATATTTAAGCATGGGTATCGCACATTCTATTATAACGAAAGAGCGTGCTACTAAATCAACACAGACTACTTATTATAGTCAGTTGGGCTTAAATTATTTATGGTCAATTCTTTATTTTAAATATAAATTAAGAGGTACAGCACTTATTGAAAGTTATGTTTTATTGAGTGCAGTCATTTTAACAACTGTTCAATTTTATAAAGTGAATAAGTCAGCAGGGTTGTTATTAATCCCTTATGTTTGTTGGTCTGCCTATGCCTCATATTTAACAACAGGTAATTGGACACTTAATAAAGATAACCCGAGATATACTGAGAAGTAGAGAATTTGCTTAGTTAATAAAAAGCATTTTTGTATATATTTTAAGCGGGATAGCTCAATTGAGTTTCCGCTTAAAATATATCAATATACATATTAAAACAGTTTGCATACTATATAGAAAAAGGTGACAACATGAAAAGTAAAATACTAATCACTTTATCTGTTTTATTAAGTTTCACTTTTTTAAACAATGAAGTACAAGCTGAAAGTATACAAAAAGGTATCACCGTAGACATCGCAAGAAAATCATATTCCTTAGAAACTTTAAAAACCATCGTTAAATATATACATGATCACAATGGTCAATACCTTCAATTACATTTTTCAGATGATGAAAATTACGAAATTGAATCAGAATATTTTGATCGTAAAAGTTTTTCTAATCCATATTATTTAACAAAAACAGAAGTGAAATCACTTATTGAGTATAGTAATGATTTAAATGTAATGGTCATTCCAGATATGGATTTTCCCTCTCATTCCAAAGCTTTTTTATCTTTGATTAAACAAAATGATAAATCATTATATCAAGAAATAATCAGTGATTATAGTGATAACACTTTAGATTTTTTCTCAAATCGTAAAGCAGTAGATGTTACAAATAGACAAATTGATGAAATAACAGAGTTGTTTAAACAACCTCAATTTGCAGAACAACAACGAATTGTACTCGGTGGGGATGAAGTAGCAGGTGGAGGTGCGCATCAAAATAGCTTTATAGAATATATGAATCAAATAGGTGACTATGCATTTCAACAAGGATATGAGCCACAGATGTGGAATGATATGGTCACGCATGAAGGGGTGAAGTCTTTAAATAACCATTATTCAATATTATATTGGAAGCAAAATGAAGACAATAAATCTAATTTAACTGTAGAAGATTTTGATAAATATTATTTTGATGTATATAACTATAATTATTATTCGTTATATTTCTTGCCTTCAAAACAGTTTAGCCAGGACGATATTAATGAACAGGCTGAATATATAGGTTGGGCATATGCATATAACAAATTTTATTATAATAAGAATCCTTATAATGAAGTGAATAGTCAAAATGTTAAAGGATCTGCATTATCATTTTGGGGTGAACATGCAACTGATATGACACAAGAAGAATTAATCAATCAAGAGGTGCCTTTGATTAAAGCATATTTTAATCTTAAAAAGTAAAAATCATAACGATTGCTATGGGAGTTTGAGCAGTCGTTATGACGGTATATAACGAATTATTCTGAGGATTGGGATTCCAACTTTTCTAGAATGTCTTTAATAATCTCCTTCTCATCTGATAAATTAAAATCTTCAGATGAGATTTTTTGGCTAATAGATTGTGAAACATACAACAAATCATCACTGATATCTTCATAATAGCCTTTCCCGTTGTTCATAACCATGGTTCTACCTCTTTCTCTAGTATAGCTATATATGTAATACCCAAAAAAAGCAAATTTATAACAAAAAAAGTAATTAAAATATTGGATAAACAAAATGATAATTATTATGTTATTTTTTTACAACAATTTATACGGAGGTGTTTTTTCCATGAAAAGAGTGGCATATTCAGTTGAAACAAAATATAAAGTAGTAGAAATGAAACTTAAAGGATATAGTACAAGAGAAATAATGGATGCTTTAAATATTAAAAATGAATCTCAAGTTAAAGTGTGGTGGAAATGGTATAGAAATGGGGAAACACATAGATTCAATCAACAAGTAGGTAAACAATATTCCTACGGAAAAGGAAATGAAGAATTGAGTACTGTTGAGACGCTAAAAATTGCATTAAAGCGCAAAGAAGTAGAAAATGAAATTTAAAAAAAGTACAAGGAATTTGAAAGGAAGTGGTCCCAGAAGTAGTTGCTGAATTAGTAAATGAATTGAAATCTAAATATACAGTGAAAGTCATTTTAGAAGCTTTAGATGTTCCAAAATCAAATTATTACAGATGGAAAAACAAAGATTTCAGTATATCTGAGGATGAACGAGAAATTATAGAACTATGTAAGAAACATCGTTTTACATATGGTTATAGAAAAATAACTGCCTTGTTAAATAGAAAAAATAATAAACCAATTAATCACAAAAATGTACAAAGGATTATGCAAAAACATAATTTAAATTGTAAAGTACGAATGAAGAAATCGAAAAGACCAGGGAATGCATATTATAAGACACATAATCTATTAAATAGAAACTTCAAAGCAGAGAAACCTATAGAAGTACTTTTAACAGATATCACTTATTTACCCTTCGGGAATACAATGTTGTATCTTTCATCTATCATGGATGCTTACAATGGTGAAATTGTGGCATATAAAATCGGTAATAAATAAAATCAAGAATTAGTAAATGAGACATTAAAACAACTTCAATTGGAACCAGGTACTATATTACATAGTGATCAAGGAAGTGTGTATACTTCTTATAAATACTATGCCCTATGTACAGAAAAAGGCATTACCAGAAGCATGTCCCGTAAGGGAACGCCAGCTGATAATGCCCCAATAGAATGTTTTCATGCCTCTCTAAAGTGTGAAACATTCTACTTAAACAGTGAGCTTAGAAGCTCTAATACCATTGTAATAGATATTGTCGAAAATTACATTGAAAACTATAATAAAGTTAGAATTCAACAAAAACTAGGCTACTTATCCCCTATAGAATATAGGGAATTAGCAGCCTAGAAAATAGTGTTTTTATTGAGCTCCCTTAGTAAGGGTGCAGTGCCTAGTCGAGGTAACTTGCTTTTGTCTGAATTATGTTGTTTTGTATGATGATTTCTTAAATTGATATACGATGAAGCCGATGATAAATCCGACAACGGCTGGTAATACCCAACCCATTCCAATCGTGAAGAATGGTAAGAATTTTTCGCCAAAAGTGATAACTGCATGTGCAAAACCTGTATTTGCGATGAATTCAGGACTTGCTTTAATACCATCAACAAATGAAGCGATCATTGTAAAATATGTCGTAAATTGATAAATGATTTTTGAATGATTAAAGAATGAACTGAATAACGTTAGCAAAATAATTGTAATCGCTAAAGGATATAAAAACATTAATACTGGTGTAGAGTATTCAATAATTTTTGTTAAACCAACATTAGCAAAAATACATGAAATAATACTTACAACTGTTGCAAACATTAAATAGTTTTGCTTTGGAAATAGTTCTGTGAATGTTTCTGAAAAGGCTGTGATTAGGCCAATAGCAGTTTTTAAGCAAGCTACGATAATGATGAGTGATAGTAATATGATGCCGTAATCACCTAAATAATATCGTGCGATTTGAGCTAAAGCTATGCCACCATTTTCACTCGCTTTAAAATGACCTAAACTCATCGTACCCATAAATGCTAATAAACTATAAATAATACCCATTAAAATAATACTAATCGTACCAGATTTGAATGTTTCTTTCGCAATATGATTTGGGTTTGTAATACCTAACTTTTTAATAGTTGATACGATAATAATACCGAATGCAAGTGCAGCTAAAGCATCTAGCGTATTATAACCATCAATGAAACCTTTTAATAACGCGCTGTTTTCATAATCAGGACTAATATTAGCATTTGATACTTGTCCAATTGGATTAATAAACGCTAATAAAATCAATAAGCCTAAAAGGACTAAAAATACAGGATTTAAAAATTTACCGATATATTCTAGAATTTTTGAAGGTTTTTTTGAGAAAAACCAAGCAACTAAGAAGAATAAAATACTAAATATCGATAAATATAATGTGACAGATGAATCTGAAATAAACGGTGTAAATGCAATTTCAAACGATGTCGTTGCAAGCCTAGGTAAAGCATAAAAGGGACCAATTACAAGATAAAGTAAAATCGTGAATATATAAGCATATTTGCGATTTACACGTGTCGTTACTTCAAAAATACCATTCGTCTTAGAAATACCAATTGAGATAATTCCTAAGAATGGTAAACCAATCGCAGTAATTAAGAAACCAATATTGGCCGTTAAAACATTCGATCCTGCCAATTGACCTAAATGAATAGGGAAGATTAAATTTCCCGCTCCAAAAAACAAGCCAAAAAGTAATGATCCGATATATATATTTTCTTTAAAAGTAAGTTTATTTTTCATGATGATAAATTTCTCCTATTTTTTTAATCAACTTCACTATCTTAATGTGTTTTGTAAGAAGATGTCAAATTGATATTGAGGATATACAAAGAAAGAGCCTAGAACAAGGATGAATACTGTTCTAGGCTCTTTTATGTTTACTTTTGTGGCGCTAACGATCAAGAAACGAAAACAAGATCGTTAGAAATTCTAACGTCCAAGAAAGCGAAACAAGATCGTTAGCGCACCGAATCGCATATCTAAGCTCACCAAATTTCTAGTTATTTCTCATCTCATAAAGTAATCCTTGTGCTGCTTCTAGGTTTGGTTTATCCATATTTTTAAGTGCTTCTGTTATTAGTTGGATTTCATTACCTTTTGCACCGATTTTAATTGCTAATGATTTATAGTGTAGGTTCATATGACCATGTTGTATACCTTCTGATACGAGTGCACGACATGCTGAAAAGTTCTGTGCAAGTCCGACTGATGCTACAATATGCGCTAATTCTTGTGCTGTTTTAACGCCTAGTAAGTCTAATGTAACTTTAGATATTGGTAAGAGGTCTATGCTTCCGCCAATAATGCCAAGTGTTAATGGTAATTCTATTGTACCTACTAAAAATTCGTTATTTCTATCATATTTCCAAGTTGTTAAACTTCTATATTGTCCGTCTTTACTTGCATAAGCATGCGCACCTGCTTCAACGCTTCTCGTATCATTACCTGAAGCTAATACAACAGAGCTAATACCATTCATAACACCTTTATTATGAGTCACTGCTCTGTATGGGTCGATGTGCGCTAATACAGATGCTCTCTCCATACGGTGTGCGACTTCTGCACCGCTTACTTCACCTTTTTCTAAGTCTGAAACGGCAATTTTACCTTCGATGCGAATCACAGATGTTGTTGAATAGTTTGAAAGGATACTCATTAATACGTTTGTATCACTTAATTGAGTTTCTAAATAGTGTGCAATACCTTCAAGTATAGTATTGATAATATTAGCACCCATTGCATCACGTGTATCGATATGAACTTTTAAAGAAAGCATGCCTTCTTCAGGGAATTCATCCGTTTCGATTTTGCGGTAACCGCCACCTCTTTTAAGGATAGAAGGGTAGACTTGATCGGCTACTTGGTGTATATCTGATTCTAAATTTAGTATATCCTTAGATAGTTGAGCAGTATCTGTAACATTATCAAATACAATTTGACCTAATTTAATATTGTCGCTTTGAATGATTTTTAGACCACCGGACTTGTTAAATAATTTAGAGCCATAACTTGCTGCAGCTACAACTGAAGGCTCTTCAACCATCATTGGAACAGCATACGATTTACCATTCACAATAATTTCAGGCAATACGCCAACTGGTAAAGTCCCTTGACCGATTACATTTTCGATTAAGTTCTCTAATAATTCTTTATCTATTTCTGAATTGTTTAGTAATATTTGTTCAGATTGTTCTTGAATCCAACCATGTTCTTTTAATTGATTAATTTTTTCTGGTCTGGATAAGTGTCTGAAATCTTTTGTTAAAGGTTTCATTAAAGTCCTGCTCCTTTTTCTATCATTAATGCGATACCTAGGCCACCGCCAATACAAGCAGTCGCTATGCCAGTATGTTTATCTTCTTGCTTCAACGCATGAGTAAGTGTCGTAACAAGTCTAGATCCTGTTGAACCTAGTGGATGTCCTAAAGCAATCGCGCCACCGTATATGTTGAATTTCTCATCTGGTATGTTGAGATTCTTTTTCACAGGAATACTTTGTGCTGAAAAAGCTTCTGTCATCTCAACTAAATCAATATCTTCAATACTTTTTTCAGTTTTGTTTAACAAAGCTTCTACTGCATAAAAAGGTGCGTAACCCATGTATAATGGATCACAACCTATTTCGGCATGTTGTCCTAAAGTAGCTAAAATTGTATAACCATTTTCTTTAGCATATGCTTCGCTCATAAGAATTAAAGCAGAACCGCCATCACTTAAAGCAGATGCGTTACCAGCTGTAACAGAGCCATCTTCTTTGAAAATTGTTTTTAAAGTTGCTAAGTCTTCCATATTGCTTTCAGGTCTAATTAATTCATCAGAAGTCATAGTTTCACCATTTAGATCTTCTAGAGGTACTATCTCTTCGTTAAATTTACCTGCTTTTGTTGCTTTGTCAGATTTCAAATGAGAGTTCATAGCAAATTCATCTTGTTGTGTACGAGTAACTTCGTATTTAGTTGCTATTTCTTCAGCAGTTAAGCCCATAGCTATTTGATGAAACACATCAGTTAAGCCATCATGCATAAAGCTTTTTACTGGTGAATCACCTTTTTTAAGAATAAGGTCTGGTGTATTCGTCATACTTTCAACGCCGCCTACAGCAACAACATTTGCTTCTCCAAGTTGGATCAGTTGTTTACCTAAAATAATAGATTTAAGTCCTGATCCACAAACTTCATTCACAGTCATACCAGGTGTTGAATAAGGTAAACCAGCGTTAACTGCTATTTGACGTGCTGGGTTTTGACCAGTTCCTGCTTGAATGACATTCCCGAAAATAACGTTTTCTATATGATTAGGATCTAGTTGAATTTTGTTAATTGCAGATTTTAATGCAGCAGTCCCTAATTCTACTGCAGAGTAGTTACTCAACTTTCCTCTGAATTTTCCTACAGGTGTTCTTTGAGCACTAACTATTACAACTTTGTTCATGTTTATGTTCTCCTTAAAAAATTTATTTATTAATAATTGTCATTAAATATGTTATTTTGATATGATTTAACTATAAAATAACATATTGAGAGGAAATTATTATGGCAATAGGTATTGATAAATTAGATTTTTACATCCCAAATTTCTATGTTAGCATGGATGATTTGGCAAAAGCTCGTGAAGTAGACCCAAATAAATTCAAGATTGGTATTGGCCAAACAAAAATGGCTGTTAATCCTGTGAGCCAAGATATTATATCAATGGGTATTAATGCAGCTCAAGATATTTTATCTGAGCAAGACAAAAAAGATATCGATATGGTAATCGTAGCTACTGAATCGGGAATTGATCACTCAAAAGCAGCATCTGTTGAAATACACAATCAATTAAATATTCAACCTTTCGCGCGTTGTATAGAAATGAAAGAAGCATGTTACTCTGCTACTGCAGCAATACAACTTGCAAAAGATTTCTTATCCAACAATCCTGGTAAAAAAGTACTTGTAATCGCATCAGATATTGCACGTTACGGATTAAATTCAGGTGGCGAACCTACACAAGGTGCAGGAGCAGTTGCGTTATTATTAAGTCATAATCCTAGAATTTTAGAATTAAATGACGATAGCGTAGCATATACGAATAATGTATACGATTTTTGGAGACCAACTTCTGAAAAATATCCTGTCGTAGATGGCGCTTTATCTAAAGACGCATATATCGAATCATTTAATACAGTTTGGAATGAATACTCTAAACGTACTGGATATACTGTAAACGACTTTGAATCATTCTGTTTCCACGTACCATTTACTAAAATGGGGGAAAAGGCTTTCAAGACTATTTTAAAGGAAAACGTAGAAGATTCAATCAAAAATAGATTAATGGATGCTTACCAAGAATCAGTATTATGGAATAGAGATGTTGGTAACATTTATACAGGATCATTATACTTAAGTTTAATTTCGTTATTACAGAACCACACATTCCAACCAGAAGAGAAAGTATGTCTATTTAGTTATGGTTCAGGAGCAGTAGGAGAAATCTTTAGTGGTTCAATCGTTGAAGGATATGACAAAGCATTAGATAAAGAGAAACACTTAAATATGCTAGAATCTAGAGAGCAATTATCAGTCGAAGAATACGAAACATTCTTTAACAGATTTGATAATCAAGAATTTGATTTCGAACGTGAATTGACACAAGATCCATATTCAAAAGTATACTTATACAGTATAGAAGACCATATCAGAACATATAAGATAGAGAAATAAACTAGTGGCCGATTGTGCTTGATGAGCTTGGGACATAAATCCTAACTCGAAATAAATAAGCATATCACTAAACTGATTTTTTAAAGTTTACAGTGATATGCTTATTTTTTTATCTTACGATTTTGTACGTGCATGCTTGCCTAGGGGTATGGCTCGAGCCATTAGTCTCTCGCACATACTATTCCCTCAGGCGTCAGCACTTACAAAATCGGTTGTAATTTTCATTTTTATACGCATTTTTACTGAGATTATACTAATAAGAGGAATAGTAAAAGCAATTCTAAGTAAAATTGCAGATAAGAGGTATGTTAAAAGCAGTTCTAGGCAAAATTGCAGATAAGAGGTACGTTAAAAGCAGTTCTCAGTAAAATTGCAGATAAGAGGTATGTTAAAAGCAGTTCTAAGTAAAATTGCAGATAAGAGGTTTGTTAAAAGCAGTTCTCAGTAAAATTGCAGATAAGAGGTAAGTTAAAAGCAATTCTCAGTAAAATTGCAGATAAGGGGTAAGTTAAAAGCAATCCTAAGTAAAATTGCAGATAAGAGGTAAGTTAAAAGCAATTCCATGCAAAATTGCTGATAAGGGGTAAGTTAAAAGCAGTTCTCAGTAAAATTGCAGATAAGAGGTAAGTTAAAAGCAGTTCTAGGCAAAATTGCTGATAAGAGGTGCGTTAAAAGCAGTTCTAAGTAAAATTGCTGATAAGGGGTAAGTTAAAAGCAATCCTAAGTAAAATTGCAGATAAGAGGTAAGTTAAAAGCAATCCTAAGTAAAATTGCAGATAAGGGGTACAGAAAAACTAGACTTGATTACAAAATGGAGCTTGGGACATAAATGATTTTTTAAAAATGAGATGAGACGTAGATTAACTCTATAATCAATACGAATCTATCGACTTCTTTATTTATGATATTCATCTCTTTTTAATGGAAATAAAAGTGCGATTAATGTGATAATACAGTTACGTTAATTAAAAAAATAAAAATGCAAGGAGAGGTAATATGCTAACTGTATATGGACATAGAGGATTACCTAGTAAAGCTCCGGAAAATACAATTGCATCATTTAAAGCTGCTTCAGAAGTAGAAGGTATAAACTGGTTGGAGTTAGATGTTGCAATTACAAAAGATGAACAACTGATTATCATTCATGATGATTATTTAGAACGGACTACAAATATGTCCGGGGAAATAACTGAATTGAATTATGATGAAATTAAAGATGCTTCTGCAGGATCTTGGTTTGGTGAAAAATTCAAAGATGAACATTTGCCAACTTTCGATGATGTAGTAAAAATAGCAAATGAATATAATATGAATTTAAATGTAGAATTAAAAGGTATTACTGGACCGAATGGACTAGCACTTTCTAAAAGTATGGTTAAGCAAGTGGAAGAACAATTAACAAACTTAAATCAGAATCAAGAAGTGCTCATTTCAAGCTTTAATGTTGTGCTTGTTAAACTTGCAGAAGAAATCATGCCACAATATAACAGAGCAGTTATATTCCATACAACTTCGTTTCGTGAAGACTGGAGAACACTTTTAGATTACTGTAATGCTAAAATAGTAAACACTGAAGATGCCAAACTTACTAAAGCAAAAGTAAAAATGGTAAAAGAAGCGGGTTATGAATTGAACGTATGGACTGTAAACAAACCAGCACGTGCAAACCAACTTGCTAATTGGGGAGTTGATGGTATCTTTACAGACAATGCAGATAAAATGGTGCATTTGTCTCAATAGAAAGTTAGAGGTGAGTCTTACGTTTCAGTGACGGTAGACTTACCTTTAACATGTTACATACTAAAAAATTAATTTGAATAAGAAAGAGAGACATATATGAAATACGATGATTTTATAGTAGGAGAAACATTCAAAACAAAAAGCCTTCATATTACAGAAGAAGAAATTATCCAATTTGCAACAACTTTTGATCCTCAATATATGCATATAGATAAAGAAAAAGCAGAACAAAGTAGATTTAAAGGTATCATTGCATCTGGCATGCATACACTTTCAATATCATTTAAATTATGGGTAGAAGAAGGTAAATACGGAGAAGAAGTTGTAGCAGGAACACAAATGAATAACGTTAAATTTATTAAACCTGTATACCCAGGTAATACATTGTACGTTATCGCTGAAATTACAAATAAGAAATCCATAAAAAAAGAAAATGGACTCGTTACAGTGTCACTTTCAACATACAATGAAAATGAAGAAATTGTATTTAAGGGAGAAGTAACAGCACTTATTAATAATTCATAATAAAACAGTGAAGCAACCATCGTTACGGATTGCTTCACTGTTTTGTTATTCATCTATATCGTATTTTTTATTACCGTTCTCATATAGCTCATCATACACTTTACCTGAGATTTTGGCATTGTAGCTAGCCATTCCTTTATCTTGTACATCTTTAACATTAATAGCCATCATCATGTTTGGATTATCTTTATCATATGATATAAACCACCCAATTTGTCTGCCAGTTTCTCCTTGTTTCATTTTGAGTTCTGCAGTACCGGATTTGCCAATTAAGTTTGCATAAGATCTATAAATATCTTCTTTATGTGTTTTATTTACGACTTGTTGCATACCATCAGTTAATAGATTTATATTTTCTTTGGAAATAATATTTTTCTTCCAAACTTTGTTTTTCGTGTCTTTTAATAAGTGAGGTGCGTTAATATTGCCATTATTTTCTAATGCGCTATAGATTGAAAGGATCTGTACTGGGTTAATCAGTATTTCACCTTGTCCGTAACCTGAATCAGCTAATAATATTTCATTATCTAAATTTTTGTTTGAAATTTGAGCATTATAAAATGGATAATCACTTGGTATATCTTCACCAACACCTAGTTTTTTCATGCCTTTTTCAAATTTCTTACTGCCTAATTCGAGTGCTACTCTAGCAAAGAAAATGTTATCTGATGATTCTATTGCTTGTTTTAAGTCGATATTACCATTTACCACTTCATATCTTGTAACGTTGTAACCACCCCAAGATTTATCTTTTTGCCAACCTTTACCATCGATTTTATAACTTGTTTTATCGTCTAATGTTTTGTTATTTAACCCAATCATTGCTGTTAATATTTTTTGAGTTGAACCTGGTGAAGTTGTAATCTGGAACTTGTTGAGCAGAGGTTCTTTTTTATCTTCGGTTAATTTATTATATTCTTCGTTACTCATGCCATACATAAATGGATAGACGTCATATGAAGGTGTGCTTACAAGTGCTAATAATTCACCTGTTTGAGGGTGGATAGCAGTACCTGAGCCATAATCATTTTTCATGTTGTTATAAATACTCTTTTGAACTTTAGCATCAATAGTTAGTTGAATATCTTTGCCATCTTTTTTCTTTTTCTCTATTAATGTATGTGCGATTGTATTGCTATTATCGTCAACGATTGTGACACGATAGCCATCTTCATGTTGGAGCTTTTTATCGTAAAGTTTTTCGAGTCCCTTTTTACCAATAACTGCATCATCTTTATAGCCTTTATATTCTTTTTGTTTTAATTCTTCAGAGTTAATGGGACCAACATAACCTAATAGATGTGAAGTCGCTTTTTCTAGAGGATAGTTACGACTTTCTGTTTCATTAGTTGTAAGATGAAATTTTTTTGCGAAATCACTTAAATCTTCATCCATTTTTTTAACGGTTTTAAGTGGAACGAAGGTATCATCTTGTACCCAATTTTGATCCATTTGTTGTTTGATATAGTCTTCAGAAATACTTAGTTCTTTAGCGATTGCTTTATAATCTTTTTTAGATACATTCTTTGGAACGATGCCTATCTCATATGCTGTTCCTGTATTGGCCAATTCCACATTGTTTCGGTCTAAAATTTTACCACGTTCTGATTTTAAATTTTCAATATGTATGCTTTGGTCTTTCTGCATTCCTGGAATAATGACGCTATGATTCCAATCTAACTTCCACATACCATCTTCTTTAACAAAATTAAATTGAACGTTGCGATCAATGTTACCGTAGTTTGTTTTAATTTTATATTGAGCATCTACTCGTTTTTTATTTTTAGATACTTTTTTTATTTTACGATCCTGAATGTTTATATCTTTAACGCCTAAACTTTTATATATTTTTATCGGACGTTCAGTCATTTCTACTTCACCATTATCGCTTTTAGAAATATAACTGCTATCTTTATAAACTTGTTTGAAATTTTTATCTTCAATTGCATCAATAGTATTATTAATTTCTTTATCTTTTGAAGCATAAAAATATATACCAAACCCGACAACTACAACTATTAAAATAAGTGGAACAATTTTTATCTTTTTCATCAATATCCTCCTTATATAGGACTACATTTGTAGTATATTACAAATGTAGTATTTATGTCAAAATAATGTTATAATTTTTGTGATATGGAGGTGTAGCAGGTGTTATCATCTTTTTTAATGTTAAGTATAATCAGTTCATTGCTCACGATATGTGTAATTTTTTTAGTGAGAATGCTCTATATAAAATATACTCAAAATATTATGTCACATAAGATTTGGTTATTAGTGCTCGTCTCCACGTTAATTCCATTAATACCATTTTACAAAATATCGAATTTTACATTTTCAAAAGATATGATGAATCGAAATGTATCTGACACGACTTCTTCGGTTAGTCATATGTTAGATGGTCAACAATCATCTGTTACGAAAGACTTAGCAATTAATGTTAATCAGTTTGAGACCTCAAATATAACGTATATGATTCTTTTGATATGGGTATTTGGTAGTTTGTTGTGCTTATTTTATATGATTAAGGCATTCCGACAAATTGATATTATTAAAAGTTCGTCATTGGAATCGCCATATCTTAATGAACGACTTAAAGTATGTCAAAGTAAGATGCAGTTCTACAAAAAGCATATAACAATTAGTTATAGTTCAAACATTGATAATCCGATGGTATTTGGTTTAGTGAAATCCCAAATTGTACTACCAACTGTCGTAGTCGAAACCATGAATGACAAAGAAATTGAATATATTATTCTACATGAACTATCACATGTGAAAAGTCATGACTTAATATTCAACCAGCTTTATGTTGTTTTTAAAATGATATTCTGGTTTAATCCTGCACTATATATAAGTAAAACAATGATGGACAATGACTGTGAAAAAGTATGTGATAGAAACGTTTTAAAAATTTTGAATCGACATGAACATATACGTTATGGTGAATCGATATTAAAATGCTCTATTTTAAAATCTCATCACATAAATAATGTGGCAGCACAATATTTACTAGGTTTTAATTCAAATATTAAAGAACGTGTTAAGTATATTGCACTTTATGATTCAATACCTAAACCTAATCGAAACAAGCGTATTGTTGCGTATATTGTATGTAGTATATCGCTTTTAATACAAGCACCGTTACTATCTGCACATGTTCAACAAGACAAATATGAAACAAATGTATCATATAAAAAATTAAATCAACTAGCTCCGTATTTCAAAGGATTTGATGGAAGTTTTGTGCTTTATAATGAGCGGGAGCAAGCTTATTCTATTTATAATGAACCAGAAAGTAAACAACGATATTCACCTAATTCTACTTACAAAATTTATTTAGCGTTAATGGCATTCGACCAAAATTTACTCTCATTAAATCATACTGAACAACAATGGGATAAACATCAATATCCATTTAAAGAATGGAACCAAGATCAAAATTTAAATTCTTCAATGAAATATTCAGTAAATTGGTATTACGAAAATTTAAACAAACATTTAAGACAAGATGAGGTTAAATCTTATTTAGATCAAATTGAATATGGTAATGAAGAAATATCAGGGAATGAAAATTATTGGAATGAATCTTCATTAAAAATTTCTGCAATAGAACAGGTTAATTTGTTGAAAAATATGAAACAACATAACATGCATTTTGATAATAAGGCTATTGAAAAAGTTGAAAATAGTATGACTTTGAAACAAAAAGATACTTATAAATATGTAGGTAAAACTGGAACAGGAATCGTGAATCACAAAGAAGCAAATGGATGGTTCGTAGGTTATGTTGAAACGAAAGATAATACGTATTATTTTGCTACACATTTAAAAGGCGAAGACAATGCGAATGGCGAAAAAGCACAACAAATTTCTGAGCGTATTTTAAAAGAAATGGAGTTAATATAATGGATAATAAAACGTATGAAATATCATCTGCAGAATGGGAAGTTATGAATATCATTTGGATGAAAAAATATGCAAGTGCGAATAATATAATAGAAGAAATACAAATGCAAAAGGACTGGAGTCCAAAAACCATTCGTACACTTATAACGAGATTGTATAAAAAGGGATTTATAGATCGTAAAAAAGACAATAAAATTTTTCAATATTACTCTCTTGTAGAAGAAAGTGATATAAAATATAAAACATCTAAAAACTTTATCAATAAAGTATACAAAGGCGGTTTCAATTCACTTGTCTTAAACTTTGTAGAAAAAGAAGATCTATCACAAGATGAAATAGAAGAATTGAGAAATATATTGAATAAAAAATAAAATTGTTGTATTTACAACAATACATAGAAAACAGAGGAAACAATCAAGTCGTTGAATATTTCCTCTGTTTTTTAGTTGAAAAAATTAACCGAAAGTCTGAATGCAAGTCTTGATTAAATCAATAATGCTTGTAATAACACCAGTGAAATCCATATGCATACCCTCTTTCTATTTAAGATACATTAAGTATAAAATCAAACAAATAAAAAATGTTAAAAATTCCCTAATTGGCTATTTAGATTGCATAAATGTCAAAAATTTGAAAAACATACAACGACTTTGCATAAAAAATCGTCATATTGGAAATACGTAATTTATTGAAATAATAAAAAAAAAATAAAAGAACGAAGATGATAACCTAAGTGAGGTTTTAAGTTGTTCTAAGGTTTAATTTAATTTATGTTAAAATAGTTGGTATAAAAATACATGATAAACTATAAACTAAATTCAAAATAACTTATGGGGTAGGCAATTATGGAAAATATTTTAAATATAAATGATAATGAAAAAAGAGTGCTAAGGGAAATTTATAACCATCATAATATTTCGCGTACTCAAATATCTAAAAATCTTGAGATTAATAAGGCAACGATTTCTAGTATTTTGAATAAGTTAAAGTATAAATCTGTTGTTAATGAGGTTGGTGAGGGTGATAGCACGAAGAGTGGTGGTAGAAAACCTATTCTTCTGAAGGTTAATCATCTTTATGGTTATTTTATTTCTTTGGATTTAACTTATAGTTCTGTTGAAGTGATGTACAATTATTTTGATGGTAATGTCATTAAGCATGAATCTTATGATTTACCTGATGAAAAGGTTAGTAGTATATTAAGCATAATAAAAAAACATATTGATATTCAGGAGAAACTTGATACTTATAACGGACTATTAGGTGTGTCTGTTTCTATACATGGAGTTGTGGATAATGAGCAGCATGTGACATATTTACCTTTCCATGAAACTGAAGGAATTTCAATTGCTAAGAAAATAAAAGAAATTACTAATGTTCCAGTCGTAGTTGAAAATGAAGCGAATCTTTCAGCGTTATATGAACGTAATTTTAATCATAATTTATCCTACAATAATCTTATTGCTTTAAGTATACATAAAGGTATTGGTGCTGGGCTTATTATTAATAATCAATTGTATCGTGGTGCAAATGGGGAAGCGGGTGAAATTGGAAAAACACTTGTCTCAAAAGTTAGCGATAATGTGGAGATCTTTCATAAGATTGAAGATATTTTTTCACAAGAAGCTTTACTGCATAATTTAAGTAATCAACTAAATGAGAAGATGACGCTTAGCAAATTAATTCAATTTTATAATGAAAAAAATCCAGTCGTAGTTGAAGAAATGGAACAATTTATAAATAAAATTGCTGTTTTAATACATAATTTAAACACCCAGTTTAATCCGAATGCAATTTACATTAACTGTCCATTGTTCAATGAAATGCCTGAAATATTAGAAGCAATTAAGAACCAGTTCAAACAATATTCACGTAACGAAATTCAAATAAAATTAACATCAAATGTGAAATTTGCAACTTTGTTAGGTGGCACATTAGCAATTATCGAAAAAGTACTGCAGATTAATGATATATACTTAGATATAAAATCATAAAAGACTAATTCAAATGAATAATCAAAGTTCGTAATTGTCTTTATAAAAAAATCCCTCAATCCGAATTGAATTTTCGGATTGAGGGATTTTTATAGTTCTATTGCAGAAGAAAACTATTTTAAAGATGCTGGTAAATGTTGATAGCCACCTCTAACGTTAACAATATTCGTAAATCCTTTATATTCTAATATTCCTACCGCTATTGAACTTCTAACATCTGATTGACAATGTACATAAATTAGGTCATTTTTATCGAAAGGTATATCTTCATTTAAAAGTTTACCGTGAGGAATATGAATTGCTTGTTTTAAATGACCTTTACGCCATTCATCATCATTACGAACATCTAATACATTATGTTCTTCACCAGTCATTTCAGAACTATGAATAGATGATGTGACGATATTTGTTTGTGGCAAACGGTAACTTTTTACATTTTCAAAACCAATTAATTGTAAAGCATGAATAGCTTGTTGAACGGTAGATTTATCGCCAATTAATTCAATATCTTTGTCATAATCTAAATACCAACCAATTTGATTTATAAAAGTTTTATTAAAAGGAATATTGATAGTTCCATGCATATGACCACCATGGAATGCTTCTTTACTTCGAAGATCAAAAGCAGTTTGTGTATTGCTTGAACTAGGGTAAACATTATATGGTTGGTACATTTGCATACCAAATTGATTTATTTTTTTCATTTGTGAAAAATGGTGTGGTGGAGCTGGCTGATTGAGTGTTAAAGTTTCGATAAATGAAGTTTCATCTTTAACATTAAAAGCCCAGTTGTTTATTTTCTCATAACCCAAAGTAGTTGTAGGTAATGAACCTAGCGCTTTACCACAAGGACTCCCTGCACCATGACCTGGCCAAATTTGAATATAGTCTGGTAATGTTGCAGCAAATTGTATGGACTGATACATTTGTTTTGCTCCGATTTTTGTAGAACCTTCAACATTTACAGCTTTTTCTAATAGATCTGGTCTACCTACATCACCAACAAAGATGAAGTCACCGCTAAATAATCCCATGGGTATACTGGAACCCCCACCTTCGTCAGTAAGTAAAAAACTAATACTCTCAGGGGTATGGCCTGGAGTGTGTAAGACTTCTAATTTAATCTTTCCTAAATAGATAATATCTTGATGCTTAACGAAATGTGTTTGTTTAGGCATATTTTTATAATTAAATTCATCTTTACCTTCATCAGATACGTATATACTTGCATTCAATTTATTTGCCACATCTCTAATACCTGAAGCAAAATCAGCATGAATATGTGTTTCTGCAGCTTTAGTAATTGTGAATCCTTCTTTATCTGCAACTTTTAAATATTTTGTTAAATCTCGTATAGGGTCAATAATCATTGCTTCTCCTGTACGTTGACATCCAATTAAATAAGATGCTTGTGACAAATTGTCTTCATAAAATTGTTTGAAAAACATAAAAAAACTCCTTTTTAAAATAGATTTTATTAATTAGATAAATAAGTTATGATTTGCTTGCTCAGTATGTCCAATATAAGTACCTACGCCACCATAATCGACTTCATCTCTTAATTCTTCTTTTGAAATTCCCATAACATCCATACTCATGGTACAAGCAATTAACTTTATATCTTGATCGATTGCTTGATCGATAAGTGAGTATAAAGAATCAACATTTTTCTTGTTCATTACATAACGCATCATAATATTACCTAGTCCAAACATATTCATTTTTGATAATGGCATATGTATTGGATCCTTAGGTAACATAAGGTCAAACATTTTGGAAATACCTTTCTTTTTAACGCGAGTTGATTGCGCTTTTTTTAATGCGTTGAGGCCCCAAAAAGTAAAGAAAATAGTTACATCTTTACCTGCTGCTTTAGCGCCATTTGCGATGATCATTGCTGCTACTGCCTTATCTAACTCACCGCTAAATAAAACAATTGTTGTACCTGTAGCAGTGTCATTGATTTCAAATTCTTTTGGCTTTTCTTTTTGAATAATTGCATTAATTACATTTGCTTCTTCAGTAAGATTTACAAGGGTATTCCCTGTTTGTTTCGCCCAACTTTTAATATCACTATTGAAACCAGGATCTGTAACTGTTACCTCGATTTGCTCACCCGTTGAAATCTTGTTAATTTCTTTACTGATATTAACAATAGGTCCAGGGCACTGAAGACCTCTAAAATCAAATTGTTTACGATTCTCTTTGATTTCAATATCTTTTTCTATTAAAGGAGCACTATTGAAGTTCTTTGCTTCATAATCTTTATATCCACCCTTTAAATTCACGACATCATAACCTTGTTTGGCTAAATAATCGCAAGCTTTAGTGCTTCGGTTACCGCTTTTACAATGTATATAATACGTTTTGTTGCTATTCTTATTGAATGATTTAATCTCTTCTACTGGGTGTAAAGTTGAACCGTTAATGTGTCCTAATTCATATTCTTCTTTTGTTCTAACATCAATCAATTGACCCATTTTTGCCAATTTTTCTAATTCTTCTTTGTTTAATGAATTAATGTGTACTTCTTTGTATTGTTCCATACTTACCTCCTATAAATACCTATGAGGGTATAATAAAACGGATAGAATCATTTGTCAAATACCTATAGGGGTATTTGACAATTTTGTTTTAATTTATTATTATTAACTTAATCAATTTATGTGGAGGAAATGAATGTGACTTATGATAAAAAAATGATTAATCGTATAAATAGAATACAAGGTCAATTAAATGGTGTCGTAAAAATGATGGAAGAAGAAAAAGATTGCAAAGATATAATTACGCAACTTAGTGCATCTAAAGGTTCTATACAACGTTTAATGGGGATTATAATTAGTAAAAATTTAATAGAATGCGTCAAAACAGCAGAAGAAAATAATGAAAGTTCTCAAGAATTAATTAATGAAGCAGTTAATTTATTAGTTAAAAGTAAATAATGGATATAGCAAATATGACTATTATGTTGCTAATTGGCGTACTGGGTGGATTTATATCTGGATTAATAGGTATTGGGGGCGCAATTATTATTTACCCAGCTATTCTTATATTGCCACCATTAATAGGTATACCTGCGTATAGTGCATATATTGCTTCGGGACTTACCTCTAGTCAAGTATTTTTCAGTACACTTGGTGGATCATTAAATGCAAGAAAACAACCAGCTTTCTCTCCTAAACTTGTTATATATATGGGAGGGGGTATGTTGATTGGAAGCATGTTAGGGGCAATTTTAGCTAGTTTGTTTAATGCTACTTTTGTAAATACGGTATATGTAATAATCGCCATACTTGCTTTAATATTGATGTTTATTAAAGTTAAACCTACTACACAAGAGACGAAATCTAAACCTTTGCTACTTATTATAGTTGGATTTGGAATTGGTGTAATTTCGGGAATTGTGGGTGCAGGTGGAGCATTTATCATCATTCCTGTATTATTAGCATTATTTAAATTACCAATGAATACGGTAGTGAACAATAGCATAGCAATTGCTTTTATATCTTCAGTAGGGGCATTTTTTATAAAATTAATGCAAGGATATATACCAGTAGAAAGTGCAATTTTTTTGATAATTGGTAGTATTATTTTTGCACCGATAGGATTGAAAGTGGGTAAGAAAGTACCTGATTCTATTCAACGAGGAATGCTAATTATATTAATAGTAATCGCCATAATACAATTTATAATTTAATTGCACATATGACTTATGTAGGATATTTTCTATAATAGGTTAAAAGGAGTGGGATACGAAATCTTTTTCATAAAATTAGATTTCTACCCACTCCTTTTTTATATTTGAATTTTTTAGATTTTACCTGATCACTAATAGCTAGAAGTTATGAAAAAAAATTTGGGTTAAATCTATATTTTTAATTTAATTAGTAAGCGTTTACATATTTATTTCGTTATGCTATATTGTTTTTAAAGTTAGTTTGTTTAATAAACTAACCAACTAAAACTAGGGGGATTATCATGACATACTTTAACGTTGATAAAATAAAATACGAAGGTTCTAATTCAAATAATATATTTAGTTTTAAATATTATAATCCAGAAGAAAAACTTGGCGACAAAACGATGGCGGAACATTTAAGATTTAGTGTTGCATACTGGCATACGTTCACAGCTGACCTTTCAGATCCATTCGGTGTTGGTACGGCTGAGCGTGATTGGGATAATTTAGATGAAATGGGTAAAGCGAAGGCTCGTGTTGAAGCAATTTTTGAATTCATGGAAAAATTAAGTATCGAATATTTCTGTTTCCACGATGTAGATATTGCTCCAGAAGGTAAAACTTTAAAAGAATCTAATGAAAATTTAGATGTGATTGTAGATTTAATTCAAGAGAAGATGAAACAGACTGGTAAGAAATTATTATGGAATACAACTAACAATTTCACTCACGAGCGTTTTGTTCATGGTGCAGCAACTTCTTCTAATGCTAAAGTATATGCATATGCAGCAGCAAAAGTTAAAAAATCTTTAGAAATTGCTAAAAAGCTAGGTTCTGAAAACTTTGTATTCTGGGGAGGTCGTGAAGGTTACGAAAGCTTATTAAATACTGATATGAAATTAGAATTAGATAACTTAGCTAATTTCTTCAAAATGGCGAAGAGTTATGCTGAAGAAATTGGTTACGAAGGACAATTTTTAATTGAACCTAAACCGAAAGAACCAACTTCTCATCAATATGATACAGATGTTGCTACTGGACATGCATTTTTACAAAAATATGGTTTAGATAAAATCTTCAAATTTAATATTGAAGCAAACCATGCAACTTTAGCTGGGCATACTTTCCAACACGAGTTGAGATATGCACGTGATAATCAATTGTTAGGTTCAGTTGATGCTAACCAGGGCCATCCACAATTAGGCTGGGATACGGATGAATTTCCAACTGATGTGTATGATACAACTTTAGCTATGTACGAAATTCTTAAGAATGGTGGCTTAACTCCAGGTGGTTTAAACTTTGATGCTAAACCTAGAAGAACTTCATTTAAACAAGAAGATTTATTATTAACACATATTTCAGGTATGGATACATTTGCATTAGGTTTAAAAGTAGCTTACAAAATGATAGAAGATAAGTTCTTTGAAAATATTATTAATAAAAAATACCAATCATTTAATGAAGGTATAGGTAAACAAATTGTAGAAGGTACTACTTCATTTAAAGAACTTGAAGAATACGCACATAATATTAAAAAAATCGAGAATGAATCTGATCATTTAGAAGTTATTAAAACTCAAATTAATCAATATATTTTAAATATTAATAATGGAGACTGATAATGATGAACTTCGTAATTGGCATTGATATCGGTACGAGTGGATTGAAATCGATAGTAGTTAATAAAAAAGGTGAAGTAGTTGATTCACACAGTATTAGCTATAAGACTGAGCATCCACAATCTGGTTACAGCGAAATGGATCCAAATATTTGGTACAAAGCAACATTAGATAGTTTAAATCACTTATTAAGCAAGTTTGATAAAGAAACGATTTCAGGTATTAGTTTTTCAGGACAAATGCATGGTTTAGTTGTCGTTGATGAAGATGGTAAGAGTATAAGACCAGCTATTTTATGGAATGATACGCGAACATCTCAAGAAGTTGAAGACATTAAACAAGCTATTGGTATAGAAACGTTACTTAAACATACACAAAATACAGTCCTCGAAGGATTTACACTTCCTAAATTAATGTGGTTAAAAGCACATGAACCAGAAAATTATAATAAAATTCATAAGTTTATGTTACCTAAAGACTATGTCGTTTATAAATTGACTGGCAATATTTATACCGAGCCATCGGATGCTGCTGGAACAATTATGTATAACATTAAATCTGAAAAATGGTCTAAAGAAATATTAAATCAATTAAATATTGATTCTAAGATTTGTCCAGATGTAATAGCTTCCCATGATAGAAGCGGTACTTTAACAAAAGACATTAAAGAGAAGTTAAATATTGACTGGGAAATAAATGTTTATCAAGGTGGAGCTGACAATGCTTGTGGAGCACTCGGTTCAGGAATTACAGATGAAACGAAACAACTTGTAAGTATTGGAACTTCAGGTGTGGCACTATCTATTGAGAATAGTGCGAATTACGAGAATGATGGTAATATGCATTATTTCAGTCATTGTGTACCAAATCAAAAATACGTAATGGGTGTAACACTTTCTGCAGGTTATAGTTTAGAGTGGCTCAAACAATTGATTGAGCCATCTGAAGACTTTAATACATTTTTACAAGATATTTCAAAATCAAAATTAGGATCAAATGGTTTGATGTATACACCATATTTATTAGGTGAACGTACACCGTATAACGATGCATCTATTAGGGGTAGCTTTATAGGCTTAGATGCAAATACAACTCAATTGGATATGAAACGTTCTGTTCTTGAAGGCATTACATATTCTATAAATGAAAGTATTGAAATTATGAGAAGTAAAGATATAGATATTAAAGAAATTGTATCTATCGGTGGCAGTGCTAAAAATGCAGAATGGCTACAAATTCAAGCAGATGTCTTTAATGTACCAATTACAACAAGAACAGAAGAACAAGGCCCTGCATATGGTGCAGCTATGCTAGCAGCAATGGGTGAACAATGGTTTAATTCATTCAATGATATGAACGAAACTTGGATTAATTATCGTGAGCACGTATCACCTATTTCGAGTCATACAGAATCATATGAAAAACTATTTAACATCTATAAATTAATTTATACTGCAACTCAGCCAATAACGAAAGGTTTAACTCAATTTAAATAAAGAACTGGGGAGATGGGGTAATGAGTAGTTATGATAATAAGAAGTTTATCTTTAAGATTGCGTTAATAGCAACTCTTGGTGGACTATTATTTGGTTACGATACAGCAGTAATTTCTGGTGCAGAACAATCATTACAAAAATATATTACAGCTGATTATGGGAGTTTCGTACATGGTATAACCGTATCAAGTGCATTAATAGGGTGTATCATAGGTGGAATATTATCTTCAAATATTTCAAAAAGTTTAGGACGTAAGAAATCTTTACAAGTAGCAGCTATACTATTTATAATCTCTGCTGTTTTATCAGGTTATCCAGAATTTCTGTTTTTTGATAGAGGAGAATCAACACTTGGATTACTTATTATGTTTAACATCTATCGTATTATAGGTGGTATTGGTGTAGGATTAGCTTCTGCAATTTCACCAATGTATATCAGTGAGATTTCACCATCCTCAATAAGAGGTAGACTTGTGTCTTGGAATCAGTTTGCAATTATATTTGGTATGTTAGTCGTATACTTCGTAAACTATGGAATTACATTCGGTCAATCGCAAAGCTGGGTTGATTTAATCGGTTGGCGTTACATGTTTATGACAGAAGCAATTCCAGCAGTCGTCTTTTTCGTATTATTATTCTTAGTGCCTGAAACACCAAGGTATTTAATTTTAGTTAATAAAGATAAAGATGCATTAAATGTACTTAATAAAATATATTCTTCAAGTGAACATGCTAAGAAAGTATTAAATGATATATTATCTACAAAAAGTAAAACTAAAGAAATAAAAGCACCATTATTCAGCTTCGGTAAGACAGTTATTATTATCGGAATATTACTATCAATATTCCAACAATTTATCGGAATAAACGTTGCACTTTATTACGCACCAAGAATATTTGAAAATTTAGGTGTAGGAAGCAATACATCAATGATGCAAACAGTAGTAATGGGATTAGTAAATGTAATCTTTACATTAATTGCTATAATCTATGTAGATAAATTTGGACGTAAACCATTACTTATAATTGGATCAACAGGAATGGCAATCGGTATGATCGGTATGAGTGTATTAACAGCTAATGGGATCTTCGGAATCATTACATTAATCTTCATGGTTATTTATACAGCTTCATTTATGATGAGTTGGGGACCAATTATTTGGGTATTATTATCAGAAATATTCCCTAATAGAATAAGAAGCGGTGCAATGGCAATAGCCGTAGCCGTACAGTGGTTAGCAAACTTTACAATCACATCAACATATCCATTTATGATGGATATCAGTGGAACAATGACATACGGATTCTACGCAGCAATGAGTATACTATCAGGAATATTCGTTTGGAAATTCATCCCTGAAACAAAAGGTAAGACATTAGAAGAGTTAGAAACAATATGGCAAAAAGATAAAAAAGTAAAAACAGCATCAGACAATGTTGAACCACCAGTATTCACAGAATCAATACAAGATAGAAGTTAAATAATAAGGCTGAGACAAATTAATTTGTCTCAGCCTTTCATTGTATGGAAATGATTTTGAGAATGTCTTAGATTAACTAGGTACTTAATCTACAACTTGGTCAAACTCTTAGATTAACTAGGTACTTAATCTACAACTTGGCTGAACTCTTAGATTAATTAGGTACTTAATCTACAACTTGTCCAAACTCTTAGATTAACTCCAGACTTAATCAACAACTTAGCCGAACTCTTAGATTAATTAGGTACTTAATCTACAACTTACCTCATTTTTTAAATAGTTAGTGGGGCAAAGCTAAATATATAGCGAAAATAATTAGTGCAATGCCTATCACAATAAAACTCTTATATAGAAAATTTTGCCTTCTACGAGATATTCCTTGAATAGTTAAGTAAATACCTAAAATTATTGAAATAATCATAATACTAAATCCCATTCTCTTCATTCCTTTCAATATTCATAATTCATAGATATCTTATCACAAAATTTGATAATCATTTCAATTTACGAAGTATTTGTTACAATAGTAATAAATATATAATGATCGAATATAATTTTATTTAGAAAATATATTATAAAATTTAAGGGGTGGTACTTTTGAAGAAGCAGTTTTTGGCTGGGATTGTACTTGTTTCATCATTAACTATTGCGGGATGTAGCTTTAGTATTGGTGGAAATTCTGATGATACGAAATCATCAAATAGCGATAGTAAAAGTGAATCAACGAGTAATAAATCCAATCGTGATTCAAATAATGAGCAATCTGGAGATACTAAAGATAATGGTAATGAAAGTGGTATTAAGGATGAATCTAATATAACTGAACAACAAAGTATTGCGATGGCGATGCTTGAACCTAGCTTAGAGTCTGATATTGTAACGGGTGATGAATTATTATCTGGGAAATATACTAGAACTTCTGGTGCAGGTGAGAAACAAGAACAACAAGTTGATACTTTAGAGCTTTCTGAAAGTCCTGAACTCAATAAGATGAAAAATAAACCAGATGGTATGAAGTTCTATGGTTTGAGTGAATCTAAAGGGAGTTATGCGACGATTATCGGAGTGAATAAAGAAGAGGTTGTTTATATTATGACCCAAAGTACAATTTTTGACTTTAATGAAGTTAAGAATAGTGAAACTTCTAAAACATTAAATATTTCTGATTTGTACAGTAAATATAAAGACAATCGTAAAGTAGCAAATATAGCTAATAAAATAGAGTATGGTGATCCAATGCCATCAAATAATGAAGACACTTCTAATGTAGATACAATTAGTAATGAATATTACGCCAAAGTATGGTTAACAGCTTTACCAAGTTATCGAGATTCTGGAGATAGTGAAATGGATGCAGAACTTGAGCATCAAAATATAGAAGGTGATTTATTAAATCCTTATAACGAAGAAAATACAGTTAAATATCCTAAAGGTGTACAAAGACTAGCAGGTACACCAACAGCTGCTGGACAAGTTGTTTATAAGAACAATGGAGACGGCACAATATCAATTTATGATGTACCATCACATTTTCATGATGAAAGATGGTTGGAAGATGATGACTACTCACAGCGAAAATCTGAAGATATTATAAATAGTCCTAAAGTGGTTAAACTTTATAATGCATCGAATGATGAGATTGAACAAACTGTCGAAATGTTTGATGGATCAAATTCAAATGATGATTCTGATTCAGAAGATAGTTTTGAAAAAGTAACACGCGAAAATGTTATAGATAAAGTTGAATCATATGAAGGGTCAACTTTAGATACAGACACTTATACGTATAAAGAACCTGAAAAAACAGACGATGGTAAATGGGGATTCTCATTTGAAGATAAAGAGGGTAACTTAGCCGGATCATATATTATTGATGATGATGGTGAAGTAACTGAGTACGATGAAGATGGAGATAAAGTAGGATCTGGATATTAAAATAGAACAAAGAACCATCTAGGCTAAATAGCTTGGATGGTTCTTTATATTATAGTGATATAGAGTGACAATAGTCTTATTGATTAGTAACAGCTGTTCAATTGTTCTTTATTCTAACTTATTGTACACTATATGTAAGCGCTTACTAAATTTAGTTATTCAAATATAGTAACATTAAGGAGAATATATATGAAAGATAAAGTGATAATCGTAACAGGTGGCAGTAGTGGAATGGGAAAAGCAATGGCTAAACGATTTGCAGCTGATGGTGCTAAAGTTGTTATAACGGGTCGCTCTCTAGACCGTCTTGAAGAAGCTAAAAAAGAAATGGAACAATATGATGGCCAAGTTCTTTGTATAGATATGGATGTTCGAGATACTGAAAGAGTACAATATACTGTAGATGAAACGATTAAAACATTTGGTAAAATAGATGGACTTGTTAATAATGCAGCAGGAAACTTTTTATGTGCAGCAGAAGATTTATCTATAAATGGTTGGAACTCTGTAATTGATATCGTCTTAAATGGCACATTTTATTGTTCACAAGCAGTAGGTAAAGAATGGATTAAAAGTGGACACAAAGGGCGCATTTTAAATATAGTAGCAACATATTCATGGACTGCAGGAGCAGGTGTGATACATTCAGCAAGTGCTAAGGCAGGTGTACTTGCAATGACGAGAACACTTGCAGTTGAATGGGGAAGTAAATACGGTATAACAGTTAATGCTATTGCACCAGGACCAATAGATAATACAGGTGGCGCTAAAAAGTTATCATTATCAGAAGAAGCAAAACAACAAACATTAGATAGCGTACCATTAGGAAGAATGGGACAACCAGAAGAAATCGCAGGATTAGCTAGATTCTTATTTTCAAAAGAAGCGGAATATATAAATGGAGATTGTATCACGATGGATGGTGGACAATGGTTAAATAGAAACCCATTTTAGATAACAGTGGGAAGCATGGTGAAATTATAAAGTTATAGAGTGGAGTTAGAAATTCTAATAATCAAGAAAAGGCAAACAAGCACGTTAGAAATTCTAACGAGCAAGACTCCTAAAACAAGCACATTAGCGCTATATAAATCATCCACAATAAAAAAGCAAATTAGAGGCAGGGACAAATTAATTGTCTCTGTCTCCATTTTGCTGCACCTCTTAGTCATAGGATTGTTTATACGATACTCAACATGCGTTCTAATGATTGCTTGGCATAATATGCAGTTTCTTTATCTACTTTGATGATGTTCTCTTTATGCCCGTCTTGAATTTTATCTAGACACCACGCTAAATGTGGTAAGTCTATTCTGTTCATTGTGAGACATGAACACATAAGTGGATTGAGTGATTCTATAGTAACATCTGTGTAAGTTGTTTTTAATCGATTAACGAGATTCATCTCTGTCCCGATTACCCAATGTGAGCTTTTTGGTGCGTTTTTTATCATATCTATAATATATTTTGTAGACCCCGCGTAGTCTGCCATTTGTACGATGTCAAATTGACATTCAGGATGGACGATGACATTGACGTTAGGGTCTTTTTTACGTGCTTGTTTTATATGAATTGGATAGAACTTTTCATGAACGGAACAGTGTCCTTTCCACAAAATAATTCTAATATCTTCATCATTTCCGTCAAATTCTAATGTTTTTTGAATAGGATCCCATACGGCCATTTCTTCTAGTTTAATACCTAATTTAAAGGCGGTATTGCGCCCTAAGTGTTGGTCGGGCAGAAACAGTATGCGTTTGTCTTGATCTAGTGCCCATTGAATCACACTATCTGCATTTCCACTTGTGACACATGAACCACCATTTTCGCCGACGAATTTTTTAATAGCTGCTGTTGAATTTACGTAAGTAAGCGGAAGTATGTTATCACCTAATCGATTCGTTAAGACATCATATCCGTGTAACGCTTGATCAATATTTGCCATATCTGCCATAGAGCAACCTGCTGACAAATCGGGTAAATAGATGTTTTGATTGTCGTTCGTAAGGATATCAGCAGTTTCTGCCATAAAATGCACACCATTAAAAACAAAGTATTGAGCTTGAGTATTTTCTTTACAAATTCGTGCTAATTCAAGAGAATCTCCCATTATATCAGCGAATTGTGCTACTTCATCTTTTTGATAATGATGTGTCGGCATAAATAGTCGCTCACCAAGCGCTTCTTTAATGGTTTTAATTTTATTTTCTAGTTGTTCTGTTGTCATATTTAAGTATTTTTCAGGTATAGATTGTGCTTTTTCTATTGTAGGATTGAACATTTAAATAACCACCTTTGCTGAGATATCTAATGCATGTTGATCATAAAATAATGAACCGATAGAAATGTAATCAACACCTGTTTCTGCATATTGAACGACATTGTTTATGTTAATGTTTCCTGAAGCTTCTGTTTGAATATGACTCGGTACTTTAACGATATGTTCTTTAATCCATTCAGGTGTACAATTATCGAACATCATAATATTTACATCTGCTTGAATAGCTTCAGTCAATGTTTGCTCATCTTCTATTTCGATTTCAATTTTATCCATAGGTCCGATATGTCTTTTAGCTTTTGATACTAGATCATCAATTGATTTACTAAAGCTAATATGATTGTCTTTCAACATTAATCCGTCATTTAATGTTCGACGGTGATTGTAACCTCCACCTACATGAACAGCGTGCTTTTCAAACATACCTAATCCAGGCGTCGTCTTTCTCGTATCCACAATTTTAACGTTAGTATGTTGTACTTTTTGAACGATTTGATGGGTAGACGTGGCGATACCTGACATACGTTGAATTAAATTTAAAGTGATGCGTTCCATAGTGAGTAAAGTAGTAACACTTCCTTTAACCACTGCAAGTACTTGTCCTTTTTTAATTGAATCTCCATCTTTAACTGCAATATCAGTTTGAATATCACTTTCGATGATTTTGAAACTTTCTTGAAGAATGATTTCTCCACAAAAAACACCTTCATCTTTACTTAATAGCGTTAATGTTCCATGTTGATTTATATCAAAAATGCTCGACGATAAATCACCATAATGATTATCTTCAAGGTAAAATTGTTTGAGTTTTTCTTGTACGTGCAACTTGTTTAGCATGAAATATATCCTCCATTAAAATTTCTATATCTGTATGTTGTAATGTTTGTTGAACATTTGGGTAATCCGTTCTAAAGTGAACACCTCTTGATTCATTGCGATTTAAGGCTGATAGACAAACCATCTCTAACGTCTTAATGGCAACATATCTATGCCAATCATCTTTCGACCATTGAGTTGTAACTGTAGAGTTTTTTAAACATAGCTGGATGTCATTTAAATATTGCGTCATATCATGACCATTTCGTTCAATACCTAGTACTTCAGAGCTTAGCTGACGTATTCTTTCAACTTCTTGAGTATTCATTTTAGGTATGCTCAAAGATTGTGAATTAGTCATATGAATATCTCTAATGGAAGATTGGTTAATAGCTTGACTACAAAGGTGTCCCATAACAAGTCCTTCTAAAAGTGAGTTGCTTGCTAAACGATTTGCACCATGGAAGTTTGTGTTACTTGCCTCACCAATTACATAAAAATGTTGCTCATCCGTTCTTCCATAAATATCAGTTTCAACGCCACCCATTGTGTAATGTGCACCAGGTGTAACAGGTATAAGATGGTTGTGATATTCATTTGGAAAATGGCTCATGACATTTTGGTATATTGTTGGAAATCGTGTAGAGAAATGCTCGATATGCTCTATGTTAATAAAACATTGATGACCTTCTGTTTGTTGTTGGAAAATGGCTCTACTCGTAACATCTCGAGGTGCTAGACTTCCTAGAGGATGAATATTTTTCATAAATGCCTTTCCAAACTCGTTCACTAAAAAGCTTCCATGACCTCTCACAGCTTCTGAAACGAGACCGTATGTATCGCTTTTAGTCCCTAGTAAAGTTGGATGAAATTGAATCATTTCCATATGTCGTAACGGAAGTTGATGGTGATAAGCAATAATATGACCTGAACTTATCGTTGTTGATGCATTTGAGTTAGTTGGGTAGAGATTACTATAACCACCTGTTGCTAAAATGACATCATGCGCTAAAAATTCTGTCTTATTTCCATGTTTATCGAGAGCAAGAACACCACATATTTCGTTTGAATCGTCTCTTAATAAATCAACAACTTCAGTCTCTTCATAAATCGTTAAGTCTTTTGATGATAACTGCTCGATTAAATATTTTGTGAGGTACGCGCCAGTTTGATCACCGCCTATATGTAGAATACGTGGCTTAGAATGAGCGCCTTCTATTGCAAAGTCTAAATTATGTTTATCGACTAGTTTATCAAAGGTTAAACCTTCTTCTATCATCTGCTGGATAATCTCATGACTATGTTGGATGATCGGTTCAATAACAGTCATATCGCCGAGCTTATTACCGGCTATATAAGTATCTTGTATATGAGAAAGTCCGTCATCATCCTCAAATTTAGAAAAGCAAATACCACCTTGTGCGAGTGAACTGTTATGGGTATTCAATTTATCTTTCGTAATGCAATAAATCTCGGTATGTTCATTAAGTGAGCGAATAGCAGACAATGCAGCAATTCCAGAACCAATAATTATAACTTTTTTCAAGTTTACACCTTACTTTACATATATGTTATCATTTTATATACAATATATTGACACATTAAAAGATAAATAACAAGTGGGGGATTATAAATGATTTATTTAGATAACGCATCAACTACGATGGTTGATAGTGAAGTACTAGATGTTTATCAAGATACACAAAGAGAAGCATATTATAATAGTGAAAGTTTACATATCGGAGGTCTGCATACAAGACAACTGTTGGATGAATGTAAACACTATATTAAGCAACACTTTTCAACAAACAAAGAAGTTATTTTTACGAGAAGTGGTTCACATGCAAATGAAATTGCGATACATAGTTATTTAAAAGGACAAAATGGAGGGACGATACTTGTATCTCCATATGAACATCCTTCAGTACATGCAGCATTGGAAAATTTCAAAACAGAATTCGAAATTTTAGACTTACCTTTAGAGGGTACGGGGGAGATTCATTTAGAAAAAACTAAAGAAATGATGGCAGATGAAGTCCTTCTAATCATAGCTCAACATGTGAATTCAGAGACTGGTTACATATTGCCAGTAGGGGCATTAAGTGAGATCGCAAGACATCATAATGTTCCAATACATGTTGATGGTGTGCAAGCTGTACATAAAATAGAAACTGCCGATGTACAATCATTTAGTTCATATGCATTTTCGGGACATAAGTTTCATGGAACTAAAGGTTCAGGTGGATTATTAATGAATCATGAATATGTGAAGCCATTAAATGAATATTACTTTCATGAAATGTATACACAAAATGGTACAATAGATTCACCAAGTATTATAGCAATGACAAAAGCATTATCTTTATCAAGTAACATACAACATATGAAATCTATGCAGCAATATATGATAAAGAAATCGACAGAGTTAGACTTTACACAAATGGTTTACAGCGAGTGTGCACCACATATAGTTGCATTGTTGTCTCCAAAATATGAAGGACAATATATAATGCAATATCTATCAAATAGAAATATATGTATATCGACAGGAACAGCTTGCGGTCATGGTGCATTGTTAAGTAGAGGTTTACAAGTTAAAATAGACTCAATACCCAAAAAAACATACGATCAATATATACGTTTATCCATTAGTAAATTTACGACAAAAGAAGATATTGATAAATGTTTTGATCACTTAAAAACAATTGTAAGAGGAGATCAGTGAAATGAATAACCCTTTTAAACGAAGAGAACAAATTCTGGAATTACTTGAGACATCAAATAAACCAATTAGTGGGAAGCAACTTAGCCAACAATTTGATGTATCAAGACAAATTATTGTGAAAGATATATCTATACTCAAATCACAAAATCACATGATAACTTCTACTAGCAGAGGTTATGTTATCAATAATGAACCACAAGGAAAAGCATATAAACGCGTAATCGTTTGCCAACATGATAACGAGCAAATGGAAGAAGAACTGCAAATCATTATAGACAATGGCGCAATGATAAATGATGTCGCAATCGATCATCCAGTTTATGGCAGTATAAAAGCAGACCTCATGATTGAAACCCAAGAAGACTTAGATAAATTTATAAGTGAAATGGAGAAATTCGAAGGACAAATGTTAGCACACCTTACAGTTAATCTGCATTTACATACAATCTCAGCACATACAGAAAAAATATTAGACAATGCTGTAAGAGACTTAAAGCAACATCAGTATATAGTAGAATAACGATGTGAGAAATACTTCGTGCGATTCAGGTGGAATCCGGTAAAAACGCACGAAGACTCCAGAGATATCGTGCGATTTACTCATCCCCACCCCCACCTCCTGTTCACAACATTTCTAAACTTAGCACCCCCATATTATTCGGCTTATCGAATTAATAGGGGGTGTATTATTTTGATATACTAAATAATAAAATTTAGAATTTTTTGAATTCTTTCTACTATTTTATGGATAATTGTATATAATATATTTATATTAGATAAATAAGGGGGATTTTATACAGTGCGTTTATTTTTAAAGAAATTATCAATTGCTTCATTGAGTGCTCTAATTGCATTGCCTGCTTTTGCTTCTCAAGCATCTGCAAATAGTGTTGCTCCGAATGAAGATCGTTTGCTTGAAACGTTAGAAAAAGAAGGGGTTATTGAGTCTGCGAATACGCCTGAACAGAAAGATGAAAAGTTAAAGCAATATATGGACGGTAAGGGTGAACAGTATCGTCAGAAATACATACCTAATAAGGGACTTTTTGATAAGAAGTATAACAAGGGAAATAACGGTAAGCGTCTAGGTCAATTGAATAAGAACAAAAAAGAAATGTATAAGAAAGAGAATAATGGTAAACGCGTAGATAAAGTTCAAGAAGAAAAATATAGCGGCAAAGTACGTAAAGATAAAGTGTTAGTGCTTGCTATGGAATTTCCAGACTATCCTAATAGCTCTATCACGAAAGATGAGACGGATATGTATTATGATGAATATCCGATTTCACATTTTCAAGATATGGTGTTTGGAGAAAATGGTTATGAAGGTCCAAATGGTAAGAACTTAATGAGTATGAAACAATATTATCAAAATCAATCTGGCGGCAGTTATGATGTCGATGGTCAAGTACACGGTTGGTACAAAGCTAAACATCCTGCAAGCTACTATGGAGGAAACGTACCAGATGAAAGTGGCAGTGACGGTAAGCCAAAAGAATTGATTCAAGAAGCTTTAGAACAAGCTGCAAATGATTCGAGTATAAACTTAAGTGACTACGATCAATGGGATCGTGACGATATAGATGGTGATGGTGTTTATGATGAGAAAGATGGTATTATTGATCACATTATGATTGTACACTCTGGTCCTGGCGAAGAAGCTGGTGGTGGTAAATTAGGTACAGATGCAATTTGGTCACATAGATGGTCGCTTGATTTCGATGAACAAGGTGAACCATATACAATTCCGGGTACAGATTCAGGTCTTGACCAATTTGATGGTAAATTAGCAGCTATCGATTACACAGTTCAACCTGAAGATGGTGCTGCCGGTGTATTCTCTCATGAATACGGTCATGATTTAGGTTTACCAGATGAATACGACACGGAATATTCAGGAAAAGGTGAACCAGTGTCATTCTGGTCAATTATGTCTTCGGGTAGTTGGGCAGGTGCGATTCCAGGTACTGAACCAACTGGATTTGATCCTTACATGAAAGAAATGCTTCAACAACAACATGGTGGTAACTGGCAAACAGGTAGTGAAATAGATGCATCTGAAATTAATGGCGAAACATCTGAATTAATAGATGAAGCAACAACGAAAGGTACGAACAGTGATGCTATAAAAGTTAAATTACCAGCTAAATCAACGTTGATACAAAAGCCAGCTCAAGGAGAGAAAGCTTATTGGAGTGGCGCAGATGATGATTCTCAACACGCGATGGCAACTTCTTTAGATTTAACGTCAGCTAAGACAAGTGAATTAAACTTCAAAACTTGGTACGACATTGAACAAGGATTTGACTATGCCTACGTTCAAGTGTCTACAGATGACGGTCAAAACTGGGAAAACATAAAAGGCAGTATTACGAATAACGATGATCCACAAGGAAGCGGACAAAACCAAGGTAACGGTATAGATGGTAAGTCTGATGGATATGTAGATGCGAAATTCGATTTATCAAAATACGATGGTAAAAAAGTTAAATTAAGATTTTTATATGTAACGGATAAATATGAAACAAATCCTGGTTGGTTTATCGACCAAATTAAAGTGTCATCAAATGATGGTAAAGCCATTTTAAGTGATGATGCTGAAAGTGATTCTAAATTTGAATTACAAGGATTTGAACAAAGTGATGGTAATAGATATGACGATAACTATTATTTATTACAATGGAGAAACTTCACTGGTCCTGATAAAGGCTTGCAAAATATTAAACGCGGTGGCGGAACGATGTCTTATAACAAAGGTTTAACAGTTTGGTATGTAGACAAGAGTTTCTCAGACAACAATGTGAGCAGCCATCCAGGACAAGGTTTCATTAGTATTGTTGATGCAGATCAAAGTGCATTAAACTGGAAGAAAAAAGGCATGGCAGATGATCCTGCAACAACTCAATTCCAAATTAGAGATGCAGCATTCAGTCTAGATCATCAACCACAAATGAAACTGAAAAATGAAGAAGGTTATGAATTACACGATAATAAAATCAAGAAAAATCCACTATTCGATGATAGCCAAGATTATTCAAATAAAGGTCAACAAGATGCAGGTGTATTATTGCCAAGCAATGGTCTGAAATTTGAAGTCACAGCTAAAAGTAAAGACAATACAGTCGGTAAAGTGAAAATCACAAAATAGTATATGAACAGTAAGCGTCAGCAAATCTTTTAAGATATTGCTGACGCTTTTTTATGGAGAGTAGTCTAAAGGCAGGATTAAAGTATGTGTATTTTTTGTAGGAGAGAAGGTGGCATACATGCGAGTAGGAAAAGTAAGGATGAGTATGCGAGTAGAAAGGGTGAGGTTTGATTATAAGGGATGGCATACGAGCAAGACAGGTAGATCTTGCTAATAAGGGTGGTCATGCGAGCAGAATAGGTGAAACTTGCTAATAAGGGTGGTCATACGAGCAAGACAGGTGAATCTTGCTAATAAGGGTGGTCATGCGAGCAGAATAGGTGAAACTTGCTAATAAGGGTGGTCATGCGAGCAAGACAGGTAGATTTTGCTAATAAGAGTGGTCATGCGAGCAGAATAGGTGAATCTTGCTAATAAGAGGTGGCTTACGAGCAGAATAGGTGAATCTTGCTAATAAGGGTGGTCATACGAGCATAACAGGTGAATCTTGCTAATAAAGCCAGCCATAAAACCAGCCATTTAACCAGCGTTCATATATATATAAATACCAAATTACGTATCTTCACTAATGCTTAACTTTTGCTAAACAGAGAATATGACATATAATGAACGTGAATCTAAAATAACTAAAAAGGGTGATTAAAATGGATGCGAGATTTCCTATCGGAGAGCAAGAATTACCTGAAACAGTAACAATGGATCATATTCAACAGTGGTTAGATGAAATGGGCAATTATGCCTATCGATTAAGAAAAGTAGTGGATGGTCTGGACAGCGCAGATTTGGATAAGACTTACCGCGAAGGTAGCTGGACTGTAAGACAGCTTGTACATCATATAGCAGATTCTCAACTTAATATGTATCAACGATTAAAAATAGCATTAACAGATGATAGAAAACCAACAATAATCAGTTTTGACCAAGATGAATGGGCTAAATTGCCTGATAGTAAATTGCCAATAGAATGTTCACTCAGAATGTTAGAAGGCATGAACGAACGTATAGTAGCAATCGGTCGAGGTTAGACAGAGAAACAATTAAAACGAGCATTTACACATGAAGATAATGGTGAAATTACAGTTGCATCTAAAATAGCAAAATTATCGTGGCACGAAGAACACCACTTAGCACATATAAAATTAGCATTATCGAAATAATTTAAGATATAGAGTCTGAGACATTATACTCAACTCAAAATAAATAAGCATGTCATGTTGCTGATTTTTCTCAGTATTAACGTGATATGCTTATTTTTTTATAGTCTTACAATTTTACTTGTGCATGCTTGTCTTGAGATATGATTCCAGTCGTTTATCTCTCGAAAATTTCGTGTACAATCCTATAAAAATAAAAATATTCTGAAAATTTTACGTAAAGTCTATTGCGAATAATTCAGAAAACGCTTACAATTAAAAAATAGAAATAGAGGGGGTAAAATCATGAATTTGGCAATACTTGGTTTCGTAATGGTTATTATCTTTATGATTCTCATTATGAGTAAAAAGATGTCAGCTTTGGCTGCATTAATTATAGTACCAACAGTTTTTGGGTTAATCGGGGGTTTTTACTCAAATTTAGGTGAATACATGGTGGACGGGCTTTTAACTGTTGCGCCTACTGGTATTATGCTTATATTTGCAATTTTATACTTTGGTGTCATGATTGATGCTGGATTATTTAATCCTGTTATTGAAGCGATTATGAAAGCTGTTAAAGGGGACCCTGTTAAAATTACAATAGGAACTGTAGCTTTAGCATCATTAGTCGCATTAGATGGAGATGGAACAACAACATTTATTATTACAGTTACTGCTATGCTCCCTTTATATAAGAAAATGGGCATGAATTTATACATATTATCAACTTTAGCATTATTATCGATTGGCGTAATGAATATGACACCGTGGGGCGGACCAACAGCTAGAGCAATTTCTTCACTTCAATTAACGACTGAAGAAGTGTTTCTACCTATTATTCCAGTTATGATTGCTGGTATTCTATTTGCTGTGTTCAGCGCATATGTTCTAGGTGTAAAGGAAAGAAAAAGAATCGGCGTAAAAAATCATTTAAGTTTAACTTTAGATGATATGCATAATTCAAATGGCACAGATGAAGACGAAAAGGCATTACTTAGACCTAAAATCGTTATCGTAAATGCACTTTTAACAATCTTATTATTAGTTGCACTCATTACGAATTTCTTACCAATACCTGTTCTATTTATGATAGGTTTTGCATTAGCATTATTAATCAATTATCCAAGTTTGGAAGTTCAGTCGGAATTGATTAAAAGACATGCAGGCAACGTATTAGCAGTTGTTGGTTTAGTATTTGCTTCAGGAATTTTTACAGGTGTCATGAACGGAACTGAAATGGTAGATGAAATGGCAAAAGCATTAGTTAATATTATTCCGGAGTCTATGGGTAATCACTTTGCTTTAATCACAGCGATATTAAGTATGCCTTTCACTTACTTTATGGCGAACGATCCATTTTATTATGGAATCTTGCCAATATTAGCAGAATCAGCACAACAATTCGGCGTTTCAAAAGCAGAGATGGCGAGAGCTTCAATACTTGGACAACCATTACACGTATTGAGTCCATTATATGCAGCAGGTTACTTATTAGTCGGTATGTTAGGAATAGATTATGGTACAAACCAAAAAGTAGTTATGAAATGGGCAGTGGGTTCATCACTGTTTATGATATTTTTGTAGCTGGCATGATTGGCGTTATATCATTTTAGAGTGAATTTGAGAAGAAGGCTTGTCCATAATTTTATGGTCAAGCTTTCTAATATGGTCAAAATTTTAAAATCAGTAATAATATCTTATAATATATTCATTTAATTTAGGGGATGGAATATATGTTATACGGAAAATATTTTGTGAATACTCATAGCAAGACACTTGCTGATGTATTAAAAACTGAAATCACAAAGTTACTAAAGCCAAGTGAAAAGTTGTTTTCTTTTGCTTTTTCAGGTAACAAAAATTCTTATTATATTACATTGCTGAATACGGATTTACACCAGTGGATAACATTTAGAATTAGTGATCATAAGAGAAAGGGAACGCTAAAGTCACTGTATACCGTTTATTATGATCATTATCAAGATGTTGAAAGCATGATGGAAATTATTAAACAATATTTAGAAAAAACATCATGGTGTAACTTTAGTTATAAGCATTATTTCATTTTAAAAGCGATTAAAGATATGCCTAATTATAGAGGGAAACTATTAGTGAAAATTCCTAAAGGAGATTACAAGCATATTAGTCATAAAGTGACGTTTGAACAAGAGGTTAATGAAGGGAAAGTATTGATTGAAACGAAAGATATAGAAGAAAACACAACGAAAATCATGCGCTCTTTATATGTTCAAGATATGATTACTAGTGAATTGTATCGACATACAAGAAAGTCACAAGTATTTGTGCCTACTCTAGGAAATAAGATGCTCGATCATTTTCACTCACTATATTATAAACAGTATGAAGATGACTTTTCAGAAGATATTTTTCGAGATTTTAGAGTACCGGATAGTGTAGAACAAATAGTTGAAGCGGATGATAAAGTTATATTAAAAATAGAAGACATTAAAGCCTTCAATCGATACTATGTATATGGTCTCATAAACAATGAAAACAAAGAACTCATACATATTGGTTATCACCTGGGAAATTTAAATATTCAAGATTTAGAAGACATTCCAATCATAAAAGATTATAAACATAACGAAAGATTACTCATAGATCACGCCCTCATATCTCCAGTCGTGTTTATGACAGATATAAGCGAGCGAGAAGCCCAGATTGCCGTGAAAGCACTCATTAATCAATATCGAATATTTAATCCAGCAAATTTAGGAGACGTCGTATCATATAATCAAATGTACAATTATGCCAATGATTATCAAACAAAAAATCATGAAATCAGCTCGAAAATATACGGTAATCTAAATATGATACAACAACATATTCAAACGCAATATATCGATATAGAAAAATTGAAAAACCCAAATATACTCATCGTGAAACTCGCAATAGACACAACCGGACATAGCGTACCAGGAATGAGAACATACTCAACATCATCTAAAATTCTTAAAAGAGCAGTCGTAAGTGACTTAGAAATCAGTGAACAAGTAGCAAAGAAGACACAATATATAATAGGCATTCATCCACATGATGGAAAAGTCATAGCAGTATTTAAAGTGAAAGAACATAAAAAAAGATATACGAAATTCGAAAACGAATCAGGAACATCTAAATACAGCTTTAACTTCTATGCTTATACAGAAAAAGTAACAAGCATCAATGATATCAAACTCATCAAAACGAATCACACTGTATTAACCAACTATAGATTTGTAGACGAAAACGGGAAAATGACGAAGAGTAAACGAAAAATCGTGTTTATTGAGAGAAATAGATGAAGAATAGAAATTTACCATTTTTTGAAGGGGGTTGTTATATATATATATAAAGATTTATTTCATAGTATAATGTGTATATGTATACAAAAAGAGTATAAGGAGTTGTAAGAATGAGTGAATTTATAGCAGCTTTAGTAGGGGGAATTTTAGCTTTAATAGGTACATTTTCTGCTGTTTGGCTACAGTTTAAAAAACAAGATAAAGATAAAGAACGAGAGTATAATAATGATTTAGTGAGTATGATTGATATACTGACATATAAGTCTTCTAAAGTAAGAAATAACAGACTAGATTTTAAGAATGCTAATTATAGTAAAGAGAATACTATGGAAATTTATTATGATGTAGAACAAGATTTTCGTTCTTTAGATCAACTAATGCAAGAAGTAATAACAATGATGAGTCATCATATTGATGATTCTAATGCATCTATTCAAGAGTTACTAGGATTTTATGAGCCAGTAGAAAGTAGATTTAACAAATTTAGAATAGCATACAAAATATATAACCAAAACTATAACTTAGCCGATTTTGATAAGAATGCCATAGCTTTTTCAAAAAGGAAATTAGACGAAGCTTTAGGTGAATTCGTGAATAACATTAGGGAATTTGCTAAAAATACATATAATCATAAAGTATACGAACCTAGTTTAAATGGTTTAATTCCCAAAAGTGAAGCTATATATAAGAATAAAAATAATTGTTGATAAATAGTCTATGTAGGTTATGAATTGTAAAGATAAGTTAAAAATTTTTATTTACATTTTCTAGGAGATTTTTTATAATATCTGTATAGCACTATTTTCATAGGCAACATCAAACCCCCTTACTACTGTAATTAGTAAGGGGGGTTATTTGATGCTGGTTATTTGTCGCCATTTTTCTTACGTTTATCTAACCAGTATGATAACAACGTAAGTGTCACACCTACAATGATAGGTGAGATAATGTTCCAAAGCACTATCTCCATAGGCACCACCTTGTTTTATATTTTTATAAGCAAGGTGATTTTTTAATTTATATATATTAGAGATTAAGGTATTTCACTTTAAATAATTCTTTGATTTTACAGTTTTTATAATGTATATTTGTATTAATTACATATATTTTAAGAGGTGACTAAATGATTTCTATTAACACTAATTTACTCGATTCGATTGTTAAAGGTATTATTGCAGGTTACAAGGATTATATTGATGTAAGAAAAGAAAAAAAGGAAACAATGCAAATCAGTGATGCTTATGCATTTGTAAAATCTAATCATATTGAAGATCAAGTATATAAACATATCAATCAGTATGTAAATATTAGAAAGCAAAATGCTGGTCCATCATGGAAATTATTAAAGTTTAATACAAATGAAGAGCAAGGCAAAAATAAAATCACTTTTATTTTTAAGAATGAAAAATATTTTGATGATAAAAATGTTACGTTTGGTAAAAATCCATTGAATGATAAAGAGAAGAAAGAGAAAAAATATTTAAAATCTTTAATGGAATTTAATAATGGGCTTGATTTTAAACAAATTCAGTTAAAAAGTCAGGAATCATATCAGTTAGATGCAGACAGTTTACTTTTTAAAGATATAAATAATGAAAATAATCATGAAGGTAATATTTTTGCTATTATCACTTATGGTATTGATGTTATATCTAGACAATTAAATTCTGCAAAGTTATGGATACCTAATCCAAGTGATAATACAGCAGTCATGTATTATGATTTAACAGAAAAATTATTGAATATAATCAAAAGTGAAGAATTGTATATTATTGATGATAAAGATTTAGAAGTTCTAAAATCTGATCATGATTTAGATGATATTATTGTAGACCCAGTGTATGAATTTGGGTTTGGAATTGAAGAAGAAATGGAATTTGATAAGGATTAAAAGAATAGGTGAAATAAATGTTTATTGGGAGCAATCTCGAAAGTATTCGAATGCTTAATGGATTAAGTCGTAAAGAACTTTCGGAAAAAGTTGATGTGAGTGAACAGGCTATATGGCAATATGAAGTTAAGAATATGATGCCTGAAATTAATAAGATTTATGATTTGTCTAAGTTATTTCATGTGAAAACAAGTTATTTTATTAGTGAACAACCTGATGCTTTTAAACAGAATTCAGTTGATAAGCATTCTATAGCATTCAGAGCCAAAAGTTATAAAGTATCTACAAAGTTATTGAATAAACAGCATCATCAAGCTAATTATTTGTCTAATTTCACAAATTATTTACTTTCATATGTTAAGTCACCTGTAATGCCTATTTTTGAGTTAATTAATCAACTTGAAGATTTTATAATGTCAGCAGGGGATATGGATAGAATTAAAATCGTCAAGATGTGTGCAAGTATCAGTAGAGAGAATTTATTAGGAAATAATAGTAATAATCGTTTGTTATTTTATTTAGAAAAATCAGGTATTATGGTTTACGAGAAGGCTATAGATAACGAAGCGGATGCATTTAGTTTTTGGTCTGATTCTGATATACCATATATTGCTTTAGGTAATAATAAAGGCGTTGCTGTGAGAAGGAATTTTGATATCGCGCACGAATTATGTCACTTACTTCTACACAGACATATTGAATTTGATATTTTACCTCAAGATGAATATAAGCAAATTGAAAAAGAAGCAGATATATTTGCAGCTGAGTTTCTTTTACCAGAAGCTGAATTTATTAATGACTTTAATAAACTAACAAAAAAATCCAATCCGGATCATATTAAATTATTAAAAGAAAAATGGTTTGTTTCTATTCAAGCTATAGCGATGAGAGCTTATTATCTTGATTTAATGACTGATGTTCAATATAGATATTTTTGGTCTTCTGTTAATAAAAAAGGGTATAAAAAAAGAGAACCTTTAGATGAAGAAATTAAATTAGCTAAACCTGTAAAAATTAATAGCTTATTAAACTTTTTCTTCAAAGAGCGTGTGATAACACCTGAATATTTATTAGAAGATTTAAAGGTGAGTTCTGAGTTTTTAAGTGAAATGGCAAGCATTGATAGTCGTTTAATCGATAAGTACAAGGAAGTAAATAGGAGCACTAATACGGATGTAATATCAAATTTATTTAAATGAATTTAAAATGATAATAGTTATTTTATCTTTAACGATAACAAAAAAGACGCTCAACTGAGCGTCTTTTTTTATACTAATGCTTTAAAGTTTTCTAAGCGATTTGCTTTTTCTTCTTCACTGATATCATGTGCTTTTACGTAGCGGTTACTTTCATGTTCTGCACATTCGTGTGAACATGCACCTAAATATTTATGTTCGTTTTCTTCATTTACTAAGAATTGACGGTTACATTCTGGGTTACTACAGTTAATGTATCTTTCGCATGGTGTACCATCGAACCATTCTTTACCGACTACAGTTTTTTCTACTTGGTTCACATCTACACTAATACGTTCATCGAATACATACATTTTACCGTCCCAGTATTCACCTTTAGTTTCTGGGTCTTTACCGTATGTTGCAATTCCGCCTTCTAGTTGGCTTACATCTTCAAATCCTTCTTTAAGTAAGAATCCTGAGAATTTTTCACAACGGATACCGCCTGTACAGTAAGTAACAATTTTTTTATCCATAAATTGTTCTTTGTTCTCTTTGATCCAATCTGGTAAATCTCTAAATCTTGTAATGTTTGGACGGATTGCTCCGCGGAAATGACCTAAGTCATATTCGTAGTCATTTCTAGCATCGATTACGATTGTATCATCTTCTAATAATGCTTCTTTAAATTCTTTAGGTGATAAATAATTACCTGTTAACTCTCTTGGGTTTACATCATCTTCTAAATCTAAAGCTACGATTTCAGCTCTTGGACGCACGTGCATTTTTTTGAAAGTATGTTCTTCTGCTTCATCAATTTTAAATGTGATACCTTCAAATCTTTCATCTGCTTTCATTTGTTCCATATATTTGTCTGTGTCAGCTTTCGTACCTGAAAGTGTCCCGTTAATACCTTCCGTTGCTACTAAAATACGGCCTTTAAGCTCTAGGTCTTTACAAAATTCTAAATGTTCTGTTGCAAAAGTTTCAGGGTCAGTAATTGTTGTATATTTATAAAACAATAATACTCTATAATCCATTTTCTAATCTCCTCTAATTCTGTTTATTAATTTATATTAAAAGTCTATTTGATAGTATCTTTGGTGAAGTATGGAACGATATTAATATGAGTGCACATTTTTATCCTCATTATATTGTATCAAAAAAGTTGCATTTTTCAATTGTTTGATTTTGCGAAATAATATGAAATCGTTTTTACTTATCTATTTAACATGAAATCGAGGTGGAAGGGGGATTCATTTTATATGTTGAATGATGTGAAAGTTATAATTGTAATCGACCGTCTTTAATATTTTTCGAAAGATTGGCGAAATGACCGTCCAATTTATTTAAAGTCGTCACAAAGCTTAAAAATTCGTCTTCTGGTAATACACTTAGTAACTGACTAAGGTTCGCAATACAAATTTGGTTAAGCTCATTCACTTTGTTATGGCCAACATTTGTGATGTAGACACGTATTTTCCTATTATCAACAACGTCCATTTTCTTCTCTACATATCCACTCTTAATTTGTTCGTTCAGTAATCTACTTAAATTACCTTTATCCATATCAACGGATCCAGCTAACTCGGCTAAAGTCATTCCTTCATTTTCACTTATAAAATATAATAGGTTACAAAAATTCAATGAATAGCCATTTTCATTAGCAACATGTTCACATAGGAATTTAAAATTACTATTTAATCTTAAAAGCTTAGTTTTAAAATTTTGTAATGCTTCTTTATTCTCTATAGTTTCCATATTAAAATCCCCCATATAATGAATTTTTACACAACATAAATTTTACCAAATCTTTACTAAAAGAAAAAGTCCGAACTTTAAAATAATATAAGAGCCATTAATAGTTTTGTGAAATATAACATCAGATTAAGTTTTTGGTGGATGTGAAAATAATTAAATTTTGTTAAATAGCATTTTGCAAAATAACTATAAATGCTATTTAAATGCATTTCACTAATAAATTACGAATTTTTTTATTAGCTTATTTTTAATATATGTATTTAATAGTGTATAATTATTACAAATGTAAAATAAGAAAGGATAGTATATGGATAATCATAAAGAGCTAGAAGAAATTAACAAACAAATTGAAGAGGAATTGCTTCAATTTAAAGAATCTGAAGAAGAAATTGTTGAGAAGAAACAGTTTTTATCGTTGAAATTTGTAGGTACATTTATGATTGTAAGTTTTATGCTGTTTAGTATTTTTAAAGTTTTTATTTAATAATGTGTAAATGTAGAGAAGGAGCTTTTTATGACAATTTATAATATTAATTATGGTATTGGCTGGGCAAGTAGTGGCGTTGAGTATGCGCAATTATATAGGGCGAAGATGTTAAGAGAGCAAAGTGAACGTGTGAAATTTATATTTTTAGACTTTTTTGCACAAGAAAATATTCAGACTTTAACGAGTCATTTAGGATTTAATGACGATGAAATTATTTGGCTTTACCAATATTTTACTGATATAAAAATTGCACCAACTTCTTATACTGTGAATGATTTAATCGAAACACTGGATATGGATGTCACACATCAAGTAGAAGATAAGAAAAAGGTTAAACTGTTCAATGACGTAGATCAAACTTATATTCTTTGCTATTTAAAGGAACAAGGCAAGCCATTTGTCGATAGAGCTGAATTTGTTTCGAGAGGTAAATTAATTAGGAAAGATTTTTATTCTTATACTAGAGTTTTTTCTGAGTATTATGCGCCTCATGAAAATCAAGCAAAGGTATATATGAGACAATTTTACAATGAAGATGGTTCAATTGCTTATAATGAGTACATTAATAATAATAGTAATTTATATATGTTTAAGGACAAAATTTTATATTCTAAGCAAGAATTTGTAGCTTATTTTATGAATTTACTTCAATTGTCTTCAAACGATATCGTAATTGTTGATCGTTCTAAAGGATTTGCTCAACCTATCATTCAAAATAAAGGTGAATCTAAATTAGGTATCGTGATTCATGCCGAACATTATAGTGAAAATTCGACTACAGAAGAAAATGTTTTATGGAATAGTCATTATGAATATGTATTTTCAAATTCAAATGAAATTGATTTTTATATTGCAGCAACGGATCGACAAAAAGAAGTGTTGAGTGACCAATTTAAGAAATATTATCATACTAATCCAATAATATATACAATTCCTGTTGGTAGCATTGATGAGATTATTAATCCATTAAATAGACGTCCTTATTCAATTATTACAGCTTCGAGATTAGCTGCTGAAAAACACATTGATTGGCTCATTAAAGCAGTTGTAACTGCAAAGCAAACTATTCCGAAGCTCGAATTTGATATTTATGGTGAAGGCGGACAAAGAACTGCTTTACAAAAATTAATCGATGAAAAAGAAGCGAATCCATATATATCACTTTTAGGTCACGTGGATTTGAAAGAAGTATATGCTGAGTATGAATTGTTTTTATCCGGTTCTACTAGTGAAGGATTTGGTTTAACGCTAATGGAGGCAATAGGATCAGGGTTAGGAATGATTGGATTTGAAGTTGATTATGGTAATACAACTTTTATCGTTCATGACGAAAATGGTCATTTAATACCTATAAATATAACCAAACAATCTGAACAACAAATTGTAGAAAATTTAGCTGATGCCATTATACAATTTTTCAATAATGATCATGCAGCTTATCATAAACGTTCTTATGAAATCGCTGAAACTTTTAAAACAGAAAATATAAAACAAAGATGGTTTGTTTTAATTAAAGAGGTGCTACATGATTAATCTTTTTGAATCATTCGACACAAAAACTAAAGTACTTTATAAGACATTTAAAAATGTTGGTATGGACAATGAAACAATCGTGATTGAAGAAGATGGATTTTTACCTTCAAATGTACTAACGCCTTATCAATTTTTTGCGTGTAACAGTAATCATTCATCAGATCCTTTATTTTTCAATCAAGTGATGATTCCAAGATATTGGGAGATTGAAGGTAGCAATAATTCAGCACAAGTTAAACATATGGGGGAAACGAAAGGTAGAATTATTTATAAAAAGAATTTTAGTTTTAGAATAGTTGAAAGAATAGAGTGGTTAAATAAAAATGGAAAGACACAAGTAATCGACTATTATAATAAGAACGGTTTGAAATATGCTCAATTGTTAGTGGATGATAATCAAAGAAGAATTATCAAGCGCTGGTTCAATGATAAAAATCAAGAAATTATAACTGAGAATTTTATAACAAATGATATCATTTTAAAATGGCGTGACAAGGAATATATTTTTCATTCAAAAGTTCAGTTTGTCATCTTTTATTTGAAAGTAGCTAATATTTCCATGGACAGTTTTTTAATAAATTCATTATCTATATCTTGTGCAGTGCTACACGACTTAAAAGTTGAAGGTAATGATTATTTGTTTTGGCAAGAGAAAACAGGAGATACGATACCTGGAAATATGAAGTTGATGTTATCTAAAAAAATGCGAAGTTGTCATATTATAGCGCCAAGTGAACATGAATTTAATCACTTATCTGAGCTAGTAGAAGAAGAACATAAAAATCGAATTTTGAAATCAGGTTATGTATATGATTTTGTAGGTCAGAACCAACAATCCCATAATGTTTTAACATTAACAAACTCTGATCAAATTCCTCATCTAGAAGAGATGGTGAATAGTCTTCCACAATACCAATTTCATATTGTAGCTTTAACAGAGATGTCACAAAAATTGATGAAACTAAATAGTCATGAGAACGTCATGCTATTTCCTAACGCTCCAAAAGATAAAATTCTTTCTTTATATCAAAAATGCGATATATATTTAGATATTAACAAAGGAAATGAAATTTTGGATGCAGTTAAAAGCGCATTTGATTATCAATTGCTCGTGTTAGGATATATAGAAACACTGCATAATGAAAATTATATTGCCACAGAAAATCAATTTTCATTAGAAAAATATGCTGAACTAATAGAAACTTTAAAAGAACTAGATAATAATGAAGCTATGAGAAATAGCAGATTAAGACATCAATTAGCACACGCAGGTTCAATAGATAAAGTAACATTTATAGAAGGATTTAAATAAGCGCTTAGGCATCAATCACTTTCTCAAAATAAATCACCCAATCCGAAATTGTATTAACGGATTGGGTGATTTTTATATTTTTGATTCTGAGGAATACACTTTACAAAATCATTACTTCCAACCTTTATGATTTCTGTATTTATAAAAAGCTGAAACATCTATGTTTTGTTTCTCGGCAGTTTTGATAACTTGTCCTACATTTTTAAAACCTAATGATTTAAAATAATGAATAAGTTGAGTTTTAGTTAAAGGGTCTGTATGTTTATTTAAAAGCACTGCTAAATCTTCCGTAGTGTGGAAAAGTAAACGAGCATCATCGTGTAATGTGATACCATTTTGAGAATAAGTTCTCGCATTAGCATGATTCGCTTCAGTGACACTGACTGCTCCAAAACCTAAAATAACAGCCGATAAAGTAACAGGAATTAATTTTTTGAAATTCATATAATCATCTCCATTTCGTTTGATGAGTTGATTATAATATAAAAAAATCCAAAAAATCGGCATTTAAAAGTTATTTAATAATAGTTAAGAAACAGTTAAGGAATGGGTGATTTTTATATACTTTTCTCCATTAATAACTGCATATCTCCATCGTTGTTTACTTCTACGCCGACGTCTTTAAACCCTAGACTAATGTATAGTTTGTAGGCGATTTGATTTGGTTTATCTACAAGTAGGGCAATGTGCTTAATATGGGGCATATGCTCTAATAGATATGTATCTAGTAGTGCTAAACTTTTTTTAGCATAACCTTGTCTTAAATGACGTTCATCTGTAGATAATGATCTTACAAATATAGTTGTTTCTGGTGTTGTAGAAAAGTAATTCGTAAATTCACTGTCTTCATGTAAGACAAAAAATACAACTAAATCATTTTGTTCGGAAAGCCCCAATATGCAATGTCTGTTGGGGTTTTGTTTTGCTAATCTAATATTATCTAGTGGTGCGATAGTGAATTGTAATTGGGAAGCATTAATCTGAAAGTCTTTGATATGTTTATAGTATGAGTCATTATATGATATTAATTTCATGTTACACCTCGTTGTTCAATTTAATCTGAAACGGTATCTCCAGGATTTAATTTTTGTGGGAATTGAGTTTATTGTATTTTAACATAATAATTGAAAATCCAATGTACTTACGGTGTTTTCTTGTATAATGGGCATAACTTATTTTTAGGAGCGTAATGTATGGAAACGATATATTTAGCAGGCGGTTGTTTATGGGGTGTACAAGCTTTCGTGAAGACTTTACCTGGAGTGATTGAAACTGAAGCGGGTAGAGCGAATGGTAGTAGTCATAATAGAGCAGGCGAGTATGATGGTTATGCCGAGTGTGTAAAGACGGTCTTTAATCCTGAAGTTGTAACAGTTAATGATTTGATGGGGTACTTATTTGAGGTTATTGATCCATATAGCTTGAACAAACAAGGTGTCGATGTTGGCTTAAAATATAGAACAGGCGTTTATAGTGAGAATTCAGAGCATTTAGAAGCAGCACGTCAATTTATTAAAAATAGAAACGATGCTGAGAAAATTGTGGTTGAAGTGATGCCATTAACGAATTATGTAAAAAGTGCAGAAGAACATCAAGACAGACTAGACAAATGTCCAGATGATTATTGTCATATCCCACAATCGTTAATAAATAAATATAAATGAAGCAGAGGCGTAAAAAGTGACTGTGCTTGGATTTTGTATAAGGTGGTAAAAGACAACTCCTAGAATTCAAGTCGTAGGAGAAAAGGGTAAAGTCGTGAGTTAAGTCTGAAGTTAATCCAAGACATTGTCGAAGTCGTGAGTTAATTCTGGAGTTAATCCAAGAAAATGCCCAAGTCGTGAGTTAAGTCCGAAGTTAATCCAAGACATAGCCCAAGTCGTGAGTTAAGTCTGAAGTTATTCCAAGAAAATGCCCAAGTCGTGAGTTAATTCTGGAGTTAATCCAAGACATAGCCGAAGTCGTGAGTTAAGTCCGAAGTTAATCCAAGACATAGCCCAAGTCGTGAGTTAAGTCCGAAGTTAATCCAAGACATAGCCGAAGTCGTGAGTTAATTCTGAAGTTAATCCAAGACATAGCGTAAGTCGTGAGTAAAGTCCGAAGTTAATCCAAGAAAATGCCCAAGTCGTGAGTTAAGTATTGAGTTAATCCAAGACATAACCAAAATTTCCCCTTGCTATCTTTTGTATAACTTAATATTGAGTCCAGCTACCTCTTAATTACTTTACAACATAAAAAAATCCCCGTTGCTCAACGTATTTGTTGTGCAACGGGGTTCTTTATATTCAATTCTTTATTTCATTGTCCGTGGTAAATACTGAAGTTGAGTGGTTTGATGTCGTTATTTGACCATTCTTCATATATTTTGCTTTTGTTTTTATCATTTTCAACGATGGTGATACCGCAGTCTCCGCCGCCAGCGCCGGATGTTTTACTTGCTCCGCCGTATTTTTCACCGATATCACATAGTTTTTTTAAATGTTGTGTCTCGATGTCTATTGTAGCGAATGAGTCTAAGTATTGTATGACTGTGCGATTTTTTCTAATTGTTTCTTGTACACCTTTAATATTGTTCGTTTTGAAGGCTTTGATAAGTTGCTCAACAAATGTTTGTGATTGATCAAGAAACTGTCCATATATTGTTGGGTCGGCTTTCAGTCGTTTAACTTCACTTACTAAATGGTGTGAAGAGGCTGGTGAACCTGTCCATCCGATTAGTACTTCCATATGTTCTGGTGCTTGTAGTGGTTCTATGTGTAGACCTGGCCAGTTTTTATAAAGGACTTCCAGGACAGATGTTTCTTCGATTTGTTGTTTGACCCAATCATGATCAAATGTACTATAGACTAACCAACCTGTGTAAACACTAACGGCTATATCGCCACAAGAACTTAAGCTTTGTAATTTCATGTTTGCGATAACGGCTAATTTATAAATGTATAAATTGGATAATTGCATATTGTAAAATTCATTTAAGGCTTTAATGACGGATACTAATACAGCGGCGCTAGAGCCTAATCCGTATTTATGTCCTGATGCATCATCTAGGTTACTATCTATTGTAAGGTTATAATGTCTTAAAGTGACATTTGAACTTTTTGCATATTGCTCAAAGACTTCGATAGCCTGTGTAATATATTTAAGTTGATCTGCTGCATCTGTATCAGAAATGATTATTTTATCTTGTTCTCTTTTAAAAGTAATCGGTTCATGATGTAAAGTCTTAGAATGGATAAACCCTGAAGTTGAATGAGTATCTTCTACAGTGGCCGTTACAAATCGGTCAACTGCGATTAATACAGATTTATATCCAGGCTCTGTTACTGCATATTCTCCAGCAATATACAGCTTTCCTGGCGCTTTGACTTGAATCATTTTATCTCTTCCTTATTCAATAATTTCAATTCCTGTGTGTGTAATATCACTCGCAATAACTTGTTCTTTATTAAAAGATTTAAGTAAAGCGTCTAGTATAAATTGTTGGTTTTTCTTTTCAACTAAAATTTTAACATTTGGTCCAGCATCCATTGTAAAATAGCAAGGGAATCCGGCTTTTCTACATTGATGGACAATTTCCATAACTTCATAACTTTCAGGTACTAAATAAGAAAAAGGAGGTTGGGCACCTAAATTTGTAGCGTGCATACGCAATCCATTTTCTTCTATGACTTCGCCTAAATGTTTGAAGTCTTTCTGTTTAATTGCTTGCTTTACAGATGCAATATCTTCATCTACATGATCTAACCAATATTGATAGAATCGAGATGTATCGCGTGTATGAGACATACCAGAACGACTAGAGACTTTTTTGGATTGGTTATTGATTACGACAAAAATCATAGATAAGTCGTCTTCCCAATTTTGTGCATCAATTGAATGCGCATATGATGTTTTATCATCATATCCTTTTTCCCACTCAGCAAATCCACCAAAAATACTTCTAGAAGCAGAACCAGAACCTCTGCGTGCTAATCTTGATAAATCTGTATCAGACATGTTTAAATCAAGCGCTTCGTTGCAAGCTGCTGCTAAGGCTGCATATGCGCTTGCTGAAGAAGCAAGTCCGGCAGCGGTAGGTACATAATTCACGCTATCGATGTATGCGTGTAATGACGTATTACCACGCTCTCTTACGATATCCATAAATTTATAAATTTTCTTAGCTTGTTCTTCGTTAACTTCTTGTCCATTTAAAATTAAAGTGTCTTTCGTATACTCAGGACTAAATGTCACTTTTGTTTCTGTATAAAATTTATCTAGTGTAACGGATAAGCTATTATTCATGGGAATGATTAAGTCTTCATTGGCTTTTCCCCAATATTTAATTAATGCAATATTTGTGTGAGCACGGGCTTTGCCACTAATATTCAATCTCGTTAACCTCCTAATTTTTCAATCCAAGTATGATGTGCACCGAATTTTTCAGCATTTGTCGCTATTTTTTCAGCGATTTCAAGGTTTTGTGCGAGTACAATCATACTACCGCCGCGTCCGCCACCAGTCAGTTTACCAGCAGTTGCACCTTGTGTTTTGCTGATTTCAAGCAATGATTCGATATTGTCATGACTGACAGTAAGCTTACGTAAATTATCTTGAGCAAGCTCAAACACATGCGCTAATTGGTTGAAATCATGCTGTTCAATTGCTTTGTTTGCTTCATATACGAGATTGCCAATATGTTCAATATATCGCATATAATGCTCGTCATGATTACATAGTTGATGGACATCTTCGACTGCTTTCTTTGTAGAACCTCGAACACCAGTGTCTATTACAACCATATAACCATTTAATGATAAAGGTTTTAAAGTTGTAACTTTGCCTTGATGGAACCAAACAGGCTTATTAGAAACAATCGTTTGTGTATCAATGCCACTCGGTTTGCCATGAGCGATTTGTTCTGCCCAATTCGCTTCTTCTATTAACAACTCGTCAGAAAGAGGCTTGTTTATATAATCATAACTTGCTCTTACAAAGGCGATAGCCATAGCAGCACTGGAACCTAATCCTCTTGAAGGGGGAAGATTCGTTTCAAAAGTAACATTTATAGAGTCTTCTATATGATGTTTTTCGATAAAACGAGTCGTAACAGCTTTAATATGTTCAGGTGCTTGTTGTAACGTACCTTCATATACATCACTATTGATGTATGAAGGCGCACCTTCACTAAGTGACGCGATTGTTACCTTCACTTTACCTGTTGTAAATGGAATAGCTATTGCTGGTTGTCCAAAAGTAACAGCATGCTCTCCTATTAAAATCACTTTCCCATTTGCTTCCCCATATCCTATTTGTGCCATATCTTCAATCACCTTTAATATTTCCTATTTTATTTTTTGTTAAACAACACTTTATTATTATAAAGCTCTGTCACGATATATTCAAAAACTTTAACTAATTATTATATAATAATTGCATTTTTAATGAAATTGATAACTATTATGTCCTTTTGCGAAGCCTTTTGCCGTAAATAACCAAGAATCGCCACCACGTTCTATATCATTTGCACAAATAATCAATTGATCAGTTCCTGGAATGAAAGCAGGGTGTGTAGATCTTAGCATATGACCTCGATCTCGACCTGGCATTAATATTTGTCCAATTGGATAACCACTTTTGTTAAAAACAAGTACTCTACCTTGACCATACATTGCGACATAAAGGTTGTCATCACTGTCTATACAGCAAGAGTCAGGACCTTCATGGCCAGTAAAATGATAAGGAATAGAAGCACCAAATGGTTCAATCGTAACACCATCTTCTTCTAAAGAAATACGGTGTAATCTATTCGCGTTTGTTTCAGTAACCCAAAGCACACGCTCATCTGTGCTTAAAGCAATACCATTTGCTACAGCAATATTTTGAATGATAGGTGTAATCGTTTGATGATCAGGTGATACATAATAAACACCACCAAGAGGATTAGTTGAGTACCCTCTAAAATCAGTGAAATAGAATCCGCCTTTACGATCAAAAACTAAATCATCTACACAATATTCAGTATCAATATCTGAAACAATATTTTGAGGGTTTCTGCCATCAGCATCTGTGGATATAACACCACCAGAATTTTTGAAATCACCTAAGTAAGACAAATATAAGCGCCCATCTTTATGTATTTTAACAGAAGCCGGGTTTGTTTTCTCAGATTTGAATACAGTATTTACTTTTTTCTCAGGTAAGTCTACGCGGAATATTGTTCCACCAAAAACTTCACATAAAAAAAGGTTGTGATTTCTATCAAAACATAAGCCTTCTAATTGAAGACCTTCGTCAGAAATTTTTAGCCAAGGCTCCGCAGTAACAGTTTGTAAATGTTGTTCACTTGCAAGGAGTGGAACAGCACTTTTCGAAGCTTCAGTATAATATAAAGATGGTATATCTTGATTGCTCATATTCAGCTCTCCTTTAATTTTTATTTTATAAAAAAAGCGTGTGTGCACTTTAAAGATGCGGTTCATATATATGTTTAATATTATCACTTTATATCCTACATTGAAAATGAATATTATATCGTAAAAAAGTCTGATATAAAGCGAGATAGAGATAGGAGTTTTTGGAATGAGCAGGTTAGTTTCGTAAGATATATAGATAGATTTTCGTTTAATTTTGAGGGGTGGCGCTATTTTAGTCTGAACTTCCTCAATATCTCACAAACGGAAAGCAGCTTTCCCCATTAAGAAAAAGCTGCTTCATATTACTCGGGATTTATAATTTTTGAGCGTTGCTCTACGTAATTTTGTAATTCAGGTGCCAACACATAGCCGACTGATCTCAAGTCTGATACGTTTGATGCGTTGAGCAAGTTTGCTATGACGTGCATTTGTTCAATGAATTGCTTCATATGTTCAATTGTTTCTTCTACGCCGTATTCATCTAAATATTTAAGTACATATCCTGAAAGACCGACTGCTTCTGCGCCTAATACTAATGATTTGATTGCATCAAGTGGGTTTTTCACGCCACCGCTTGCTAGTATATGCATGTCTGTATTTAATAATTTAGCTTCGAGTAAACTTTGTACAGTGCTTTGTCCCCATTGATTTAAGAATGCCATGTCTTTCAATGGTCTTCTTTGGTTCTCGATATCGGCAAAGTTAGTACCGCCTCGACCACTTACATCTACATATTGAATACCGATGTCTTTAACTTTTTGAATCGTTTCGGCACTCATGCCAAAACCTACTTCTTTAATAATGACAGGGATATCAATATGCGCTTGGATTTCTTGGATGTTTGTTAACCAATTTTCAAACTGAGTATCACCTTCAGGCATGATTAATTCTTGTGGGGCATTAACATGAATTTGCAAAGCGTCTGCATTTAGTAATTCAATTGATCTTTTTGCTTTTGCATATTCAATATCTGCGCCAACATTACTTAAAATGATGCCATCTGGATTCTCATCTCGAACAACTGTGAAACTTGCTTCAGCGTTAGAATCTTTTAAAGCTGAATGTGTTGAACCGACTGCCATTGGAATATCACAAGCTTTCGCTATTTGTGCTAATGCCTTGTTAATTGCTGCTGCTCTTTCACTTCCACCTGTCATTGCATTGATATATAAAGGGTATTTAAAAGTGAAGTGAGGAAATGTTGCAGATAAGTCGATTTGGTTTTTATTTATTGAAGGAATGGATTGATGTATTAACTGTACTTTATCAAAATCAGTACCTGCTGATTGATAAGTATCTAAAGCTAATTGAATATGTTCATTCTTTCTTCTACTTCTTAATGAGTCGTCCATTCATTTATCCTCCGTGCATCTATATGTTTAATGATTTATTTTTATCTCATTCACATTATAGCAGTTGTCATATTGAATATAAACTAAACAATATAAATCAAGACACCCTTTAGACTGCCCGTTATACAGACTGTAATTGGCGTTAAATTTTTTATGGTAATATAAGAGTCACTACTATATAAATATAAAGCTTATGGAGGGGAACTGTTATCAAACTTAAAGAATTTACTTTAATTATAATTTGTACATTATTGTTAAGTGGCTGTTCTTTACCTGGGTTAGGCGGGGCATCGTCAGAAACTGTTAAAATAACAGCGCTCGCAACAAGCGAGTCTCAAATTATGGCCCATATGATTAGACTACAAATTGAGCATGATACAAATGAAGAAATTAAACCCGTCATTGTAAACAATTTAGGTTCTGCAGCTATTGAACACAATGCGATTTTAAATGACGATGCTCAAATATCAGCTACGAGATATACAGGTACTGATTTAGTAGGTGCACTTGGTTTGGAACCTATTACAAATACTAAAAAAGCCGAAAAAGCAGTTAAAACAGGCTTTGAAAATAAATTTAATCAAACATTTTTTGATTCATATGGCTTTGAAAATACTTTTGCTTTTACCGTAACGAAAGAAACGGCAGAAAAATACAATTTAAAAAAAGTATCAGATCTAAAGAAACATAGAGACAAACTCAGAGTAGCAAGTGATGCAACATGGATTAAACGTAAAGGTGATGGTTATCCAGCGTTCGCGAAAGCTTACGGATTTGAATTTGAAAATATAAGAACAATGCAGATTGGACTCGTATATGATGCCTTGAAGAATAAAAGTATCGATGTAGCACTTGGTTATACGACAGATGGTAGAATTTCCGCCTATGATTTAGTGACGTTAGAAGATGATCGTCATTTCTTCCCACCATATGATGCAAGTCCTTTAGCAACAAATGAATATTTGAAAGATAATCCTAAAGCTAAAAAATCTATCGAAAAATTAATTGGCAAAGTGTCTACTAAAAAAATGCAAGAACTGAATTTCAAAGCTGATGGTAAAAAAGAAGAACCTGCAATTATTGCTGAAAAGTTTCTAAAAGAACATCATTATTTTGAATAAATTATAAAAACACCCAATCCGAAAATGATTCTAACGGATTGGGTGATTTATTTTAAGTTGGGATTTATGTGCCAACCTCTTTATTTATAATGCTATGCCCAACCTCTGAAACGTGTTGCTTCAGCTGTACGTCTAACACCAACGACATAGGCAGATAATCTCATATCTAAATTTCTATTCTGAGATATTTCATAGACTTTATCAAAAGCTTCAACTAATTTTTCTTTCAATAAATCATTGATTACTTCTTCAGTCCAATAAAGACCTTGATTGTTTTGCACCCACTCAAAGTATGACACGGTAACACCGCCGGCGCTTGCTAATACGTCAGGAATTAACAACACGCCGTTTTCAGTTAAGATACGTGTAGCTTCTTGAGTAGTAGGGCCGTTTGCAGCTTCAGCTACAATGCTAGCTTTAATATCTCCAGCATTCTGAGCAGTGATTTGATTAGCTAAAGCAGCAGGTACTAAAATGTCACAATCTAGCCCAAACAACTCGCTATTTGGAATGAGGTTATCAAATAAAGGTGTGATTCTGCCATGCTCTTTACGTAGCTCTAATAAATGATCAATATCTAAACCTTCAGGATCATATAATGCGCCACGACTTTCTGAAATACAGATAATTTTTGCACCTTTATCATGTAAGATTTTAGCGATAAAGCTACCAGCATTACCAAAACCTTGGATGACAACACGTGATCCTTCAATATTAATATTTTTACGTTTAGCAGCTTCTTCAATTGTGATGACAGCACCTAAAGCTGTCGCTTGTTCACGACCAAGTGAACCACCTAAAGCAAGAGGCTTACCTGTAATGAAGTTTGGTGCATTTACTTTATGCATTAAACTATATTCATCCATCATCCATGCCATAACTTGAGCATCCGTATACACATCTGGTGCTGGAATATCTTTAGTAGGTCCGACAATTTGAGATACTGCTCTTACGTAACCTCTAGATAATCTTTCAAGTTCCGTCTTACTCATGTTATGAGGATCACATTGAATTGCGCCTTTACCACCGCCATAAGGTAAATTAACGATGCCACACTTTAAGGTCATCCACATAGATAAAGCTTTCACTTCATTCTCATCGACATCAGGGTGGAAACGAATGCCGCCCTTAGTAGGTCCGACCGAACTATTATGTTGAGAACGATAACCTGTAAAAGTTTTTACCGAACCATCATCCATTTTTACTGGAATACGAACCTTTAAAAATCTAGCCGGCTCTTTAATGAGCTCATAAAGACCTTCATCATAACCTAGTTTATATAAAGCTTCTTCAATAATATTCTGTGTTGAAGTAACAAGATTGCTATTTTCACTCATGATTGACTCTCCTTCTATATATAAAAAACAATATTAAAAAAACATATTAAACTAAATGATAGTACGAATGAAAACATATTTCAATAAAATAAACAGAATTTACAAAAAAATTCGAAAACTATATAATTTTTGGTTGTGTGAAAAATGATTACTTAATGTTAAATATACACTTTATTAATTGGATGAGGTTGATGTGTGTGGTGGAAGTGGAGTCAGGCTCTGAATGTTGCTTGTTTAGTGAGTCTTGCAACATACAGGCGTTCTATGTTGCTTGTTTAGTGAGTCTTGCAACATACAAGCTTTCTATGTTGCTTGTTTGATCAGTCTTGCAACATAGAGCATATACTTAAAAGAACAAACGAAAAATATAATGAAATTGGTAACTCTTAGAGCTAACAAAATCATTTTTCAGAATAGTATTATGAAGTATCTTTTAAAGAGTTAGATTTATGTATTGATTATTACGCGACGTCATATAATATAGTTTCACCTATATTATATATGGGAGCTGTTCAGCATGAATAAAAATTTTAAAGCATACTTAATTTATATCTTGATTATCTTATCTTGTTTATTATTAAGCATTCCAATGTTACGCCACTTAGTGATGGAGAAGTTAGAAATAATGAAAGTTCATTCTCATTTTTCGGTATACCAATTAACGCTTTTATCCATGATAAATCCGTTGATATTAAGTTTAGTCGGTTTGACTTTGGGTCATTTTTTACATCAGAAAACTAAATTAAAATCTGTAATATATCAAAAAGGAAAATTAAAAAAAACATTAATGATTAGTGTTTTGAGTGGTGTTTTTATAGGTTTCATTCTAGTAATTGGGGAATGGATATCTAATGTATTTATACAGAACAAGAATTTGCTTGAAAATTCTTTTATAGAATTATTAGGGGGAGTTAGCTATGGGGGTGTTCTAGAAGAAATTATTATAAGATTTGGATTAATGACTTTAATTAGTTATTCTTTAATCAAAATAACTAAAAGAGAATCTAAATTTGTATATATTATATCGATTCTAATATCATCACTTATTTTTTCATTAGGTCACTTACCAGCCATGCTTTTAGTATCAAATAGCGATATTACAATTTCTATAATCAAAGTAATGACGTTAAATATGATTGCTAGTACTATTTATGGGTTTTTATACTATAAATACTATTTAGAATGTGCCATGGTCGCTCATATAATGACGCATGTTACATCACAAAGTATATTATTTCTAATAACTTTATTATTTTAGGAATGTCTAAGTATATTTTTATTAAATAAATTCATACAAAAACACACCCCCAACAAGTTATGAAGAATGTTATGATAAAATGTAATCGATAACATATCTTGCTTGAAATGGGGGTGCCTTTTTGGCTGAAATATTCAATATTCTACTAACTGTAGTTGTGCCTATTTTTTTGATGACGGCATTAGGTTATGTTTTGCAAAAGCGTGTTAAATTAGATTTAAGAACGTTAGCTAAGTTAAATATTAATGTGTTTGTGCCTGGATTTATTTTTGCGAAGTTCTATAAGGCTGACTTAGCTGTCAATTTATTATTTTCTATCGTCATTTTCTTTATTATATACATAGTAATGCTTTATATTGTTGCGTTTGTCTTGGCCAAAATGCAAAATTTAGATAAAGGTAAAGAGACGACTTTAACGAACAGCGTGCTCTTTTTTAACTCGGGTAATTACGGTGCACCTTTAAATGATATTGTATTTAAAAGTGATCCACTTGCAATGTCTGCGCAAGTAATCGTGTTAACTTTGCAAAATGTCTTTACCTTTACTTATGGTGTCTTTGCGATTCAATCAGTTCAATTAGGTAAACTTAAAGCGCTGCTGAATTATTTTAAGATGCCAATTATTTATGCGCTTTTATTAGCCATCATCTTAAACTACAACCATATTCCGATTCCTGAATTCATGTGGACAACTGTAAGTTATTTGTCTGATGCCATGATTGCGGTCGCTTTAATATTATTGGGCGCGCAAATTGCGAATATTAAGCTCAACTTTAAATGGTCATCTTCTTATATTTATATATTTATAAGGCTAGTAGTAGGGCCTGCGATTGCTCTTGTGATTATAAAGTGCATGGGTCTAGATGGTATTATTGCGCAAACTTTATTTATCGCTTCAGCGATGCCAACTTCTGTTAACAGTTCGGTCATTGCGCAAGAATATGACAATTATCCTGAGTTGGCTGCTGAGCTTGTCTTTATGTCTACGCTATTCAGTTCGATATCAGTAGTGATCGTCATTTATTTATCTCATATTATTTTCTAATTTATATTGAGATGTTCTTTAAAGGTGTGGCCGAAGTATGCTTCTCGATAAAGACCACGTCGTTGTAATTCTGGGACGATGAACTCTACAAAATCTTCTAAACTATAAGGCAGTGTAGGTGGCATTAAATTAAAGCCATCTGCTACACCTAATTTAAACCAACGTTCCATCTCGTCTACTATTTCTACAGGTGTCCCAATTAAAGTGAGATGTCCACCGCCTGCATTGAGATATCCTAATAATTCTCTCACAGTAGGTTGAGTGTCTTCTATAATTTCTAAAATCGTTTCGTATCTTCCTACAGGACCGTCGAATGCTTCAACTGGAGGCAACGCTGGCACTAGTTCGTCCAATGCCCATTTCGTACAATCTTGCCTTACGAATGTGCTCAGTTGTTTTATAGCATTTTCAATCGGGAGACGTTTATCTAACTTTTCTTTTTTTAATAAAGCCGCTTCACGTGTTTCTGCAACATAAGTCACTAATCCAGGAAAGACTTTAATATATTTATTCGGCGTGCTACTTTGTTGTATCGCGTCGTTTAATTTTGCTCTGTAAGCTTTTGCTTGTTTTATGTTCCAAGATACAGAATAGACGGCATCTGCATGTTTAACTGCTAATGCTATACCTTGCTTAGAAGCGCCAGCTTGCATAGCGACAGGTTTACCTTGTGGACTACTTGGCGTTGATAAAGGTCCATTTACTTGGAAATGTTCTCCTGAATGGTTAAAAGGTTTAATCTGATCATGTTTAATGAGTTGATTATTGTCGCGATCGTGTATGAAATGCTCTTTTTGCCAAGATGTGAACAGTTTATCCATTAATTCAGCAAATTCATTAGCTTTTTGATATCTTTTGTCATGTGATGGCAAAGCCTCCATGCTATGGTTCTGTGCTTCTAAATCGGACATAGAAGTGACTAAATTCCAACCGACGCGACCGTTTGTAGCATGATCAAGCGTTAAAAGTTGTCGCGCGACAGTATATGGATTCGAAAATGAGCTGGATATTGTTGAGACTAATCCAATATGATGCGTCACTTGTGATATTGCTGTTAAATTTATGATTGGATCTAACCAAAATGCAGGGAGTTCACTGTCTGACTTTGCAGGAAAAGACTGGTTATCAGCAAAGAATACAGCGTCTAACAATCCATTTTCTGAGAGTTGTGCTAACGATTGATAATATGAAATATCTCCAATTTGTTCGATAGATGAATCTTCCATCAGCCATGCAGCTTGATGATGTCCACACCCATATAATAAAACACCGATATTAAGTTGCTCGTTCTTGAAATTGCTCATTCATATTCTCCTTATATAGTTTGAAATTCTAGTTCATCGTCAAACCACCATCTACTGTATAATTCTGACCTGTAATACCTTTAGCTTTATCAGAAGCTAAGAAGCTCACCATATTGGCAACGTCTTGTGGTGTCGTTACTTTTTTTAGTGGTGTAGATTGAGCGATTAAATCGAAAACTTCTGGTGTCGTCACTGAACTCGCATCCGTTGTTTTCAGCAATCCACCCGATACAACGTTTGCTGTCACACCATATTGTCCTAATTCCGCTGCAATATTTCGTGTAAAACCAATTAAACCAGCTTTTGCAGTTGTATACTCATGATATGGTACGACTGGATTTTGGAATAGGTTAGTTCCAATACTTATAACAGCACCTTGTTTTCTTTCTATAAATTGTGGAGCAACACTTTGTACAATATTAAAAGCAGCTTTTAAAGTGCCGTCTATTTGTTGTTGATAATCTTCCCAAGAAAGGTCAGCAAAAGCTTTTTGTTGCACAGGATCAAATTTGAAATTAACGAGCGCATTATTAACAACGACATCTATTTGTCCAAAGTGCTTCGTGCTCTCTGTTATTAAATGATCAACTTCTTGACGATTTGTAACGTCTGCTTTAATAGCAATAGCTTGTTCATGACCGATTTCAGCTACAAGGTTTTCAGCTTGTTCTTTGCTACTATTGTAATTGATGACGACTTGATAACCTTCAGATGCCAATGTGCGTGCAATTGTGGCACCCAATCCTCTACTACTTCCTGTAACTAGTACTGTTTTAACCATTTAAATCACTCCTATACAAAATTTAAATAAAAAAATACACAACCTTCCCGTAAGAAAGTTGTGTAAAATTAGAAAACATTTATAAAAAGGCATATTCATCCCTTAAAATTCATTTCACAAACACTTTCCTACGCTAGTATTAACTAGTTCAGGTTCAAAGGGTTTGAGTAAATACTCATCTCAGTTTAAAACACCCCTAGTGCATCTATTTAATTACTTTCAATGTATAGTTTTTAACAAATGATGTCAAGTTTATATTAGTTGATAATACCTTATTAACACTGCCTATTTTAAACAGCTTTATATAAGTATACAAAGTATACTTATATAAACGCAGATATCCAGAAATATAATCGGAGTGAGAGAAGGCGAGACAGGGTGGAAGTCGTGAGTTAAGTCCGAAGTTAATCCAAGACATCGCTTAAGTCGTGAGTTAAGTCCGAAGTTAATCCAAGACATTGCTCAAGTCGTGAGTTTATTCCAAAGTTAATCCAAGACATATCTGAATATGTGACTCTTTTCATAGAAAAAACACCTCCGTATTAATTCATTTTGATATGAATTCAACGAAAGCGTTTTTTATTTTATTCCCACAAATTGGGGTCAGTTCAATTCTCTGTTCCAGGAATTTTTATCTATTCTATATTTCTTTCAAGATGCGATATATTTCTTCAGTGCTTTCTGCGTTTATTAATGTTTCTCGTGTTTCATCGTCCATGAGTGTACGTGATAGTCTTTGCAATAGTTTCAAGTGTGTGTCACTGCTATCATTTGGTACGGCTATTAGGAAGATGATTTTTGGTTGTGTATCATCTAAGCTTTCCCATTCCACACCGCTTTTATTGTTTAAGACTGCTACTACTGGTTGTTTGACGACATTTGATTTAGCGTGTGGGATGGCTACGTTCATGCCTATTGCAGTTGTTGATTCTGATTCGCGTTTAAGTACGGCTTCTTTCAAAATTTCTTCGTCATCAATATAGTTGTGTTGTTTTAAATTTAGAATAAGTTTGTCGATTGCTTCATCTCTTGAAATGTTGCTGTTTTCTATTGTAATAACATTTTTATCAAATACTTTAAATTCTTCTGTTTCTGAATTTTGAGTTTCAACGTTTGAAGTGGTTTGATCTTTTTCATCATTCTCATCGATACCCATAAATGACGATGTAATACCACTGTCTGAATCATCTATATCAGCTGGGGATACTGCTGTTTCTTTTTTCTTTAAAAGTAATGCCACAAGCATCGTTACGATACTTCCGACTATAACGGCTATGAAAAACCATATTACTTGATCTATTCCACCTAAGACAGCTACAATTGGTCCACCATGAGCTACTCGGTCTCCAACTCCACCTATAGATGCTATAACGGCAGCAACCATTGCACCTATCATGTTAGATGGGATAATACGTAGTGGATCTTGAGCTGCGAATGGAATGGCACCTTCTGTAATACCGAAAAGTCCCATTGTGAATGAGGCTTTACCCATTTCAATTTCACCTTTATTAAATTTGCGTTTATTAATAAAAGTGGCAAGTCCCAGTCCGATTGGAGGTGTACATACAGCTACTGCTACCATACCCATAACTGCGTAATTACCTTCAGCAATTAGTGCTGAACCAAATAGGAACGCGACTTTATTTACAGGTCCGCCCATATCGAATGCAATCATTGCGCCGATAATTAAGGCTAAGATGATACTATTTGCACCTTGCATGCCTTTTAACCATGTTGTTAATCCTTCAAAAATGCTTGCAATTGGTGCCCCGATAACGAATATGAAGATAAGTCCTACTAATATTGAAGAGATGATAGGAATAATAATGATTGGCATTATAGGTGCCATTGCTTTTGGAATTTTGATATTTTTAATCCATTTTGCAATATAACCTGCTAGGAAACCAGCCACAATACCACCTAAAAATCCTGCGCCTGCTTCACTACCATAGAAACTTCCATCAGCAGCAATTGCACCACCAATCATACCTGGAACTAACCCGGGTTTATCAGCAATACTGACTGCAATATAACCAGCTAGTATAGGCACCATGAAACTAAATGCTAAGCTACCGATATTTTCGATAGATTTCCAAAACGAATCTTCAGGAATTTTTAACCCTTCAGGTGTAGTGTTCCCGCCTAATGTTAATGCTATAGCCATTAATAAACCACCGACTACGATAAATGGAACCATAAACGATACACCGTTCATTAAATGTTGGTAAACCATTTGTAGACCGCTCTTTTGTTCATCTTCATCATGTGTATGTTTATTACCATTTTTTTCATGGTGTATATGCGCATCTTGATCAATGATACGTTGAATTAATAGTTTAGGATTATGAATACCCTCTCTAACACTTTCATTAATTAATCGTTTCCCGTCAAAACGTGATAAATCGACTTGTCTATCTGCAGCGATAATGATGCCATCTGCTTCTCTAATTTCTTTTGATGTAAGTACATTTTCAGCACCGACACCACCTTGTGTTTCTACTTTTATATCTATGTCCATTTCTTTAGCAGCTTGCTCTAATTTTTCCTGAGCCATGTAAGTATGTGCTATCCCGTTTGGACAAGATGTTATTGCTAAAATTTTCATAACGTCATCTCCTTCTTGATTTAATTGTAAACGCATTCATTGGTGTATAAAAAAGAAAAATTGCCGTTAGTAGTGGCAATTATTCTTTGAAGTGCTGAATGATTTTATTTTTGAATTGTTCATCATCAAGTTTTAATAATTGATCAACATCGTGTTCAGTTAAAGCAGCGATACTATGAATGATTTTTTTCATAACTTGGGCATCCTTTTCTGCAATTGCTAAAAAGAAAACGAGTTGGACTTTATGTTGCTTCCAAGGTAACTTTTTGCGATGCCTAAACATGAGTACATGAGATTTAAGAACGCGTGTTGGATCACCGTGTGGTATAGCAATCCCGTTACCTATATAAGTAGAAGAGAATTTTTCGCGTTCTAAAGCACTCTCTATATATCCACTCGTTATAGCATGTTGATTTTCTAATATAATTTGCGTTTGTTCAAAAATATCGACTGTTGTTGAGATGTTTTTTTGAATTGGATACGTTACAAATTCAATAGGTGATAGTGCGTCTTTCTTTAAAATAGGATTTTGTTTTTGATTTAAAATGGTTTGGATTTTATATGCATCGTCTTCAGAAAATAACGGAGAAACTTGAATGACCTCTACTGAATCAGGAACGTGTGTAACATCAATTTCATGTGTCGTGACGAGTATGTCTATATTAGAAAATTGATAGTGGGGCACATCTTCAAGTTTAATCGTATCTGTAATATTAATTTTGTCGTTAAGCTTTTGAATTCTAGCTTCTAATAAACTTGAAATTCCGAGGCCGTAATAACATGTAATGACGATGTTGAAATGCTCTTGAACATTTCTATCTATTGAAGATTGGAAATGTAATGCTAAAAAAGCTATTTCATCTTCACTTAAATTAAGTTGTGCATCTGCTTCAAGATGACTAACTGTTTCATATAAAGCATTAAACACAAAAGGGTATTGTCGTTTAATATCTTCAGTAAGCGGATTATTGATATAGATGTTTTTCACAATGCGTAAATAAGTTCTACTAAAATGAGAATAAACATTTTCACGGAGCAATTGATCTTGTGAGAAGTCGATACCAACTGTTGAATTCATTTGATGTATTAATCTATCTATATAGCTTTGAATAAATATATGTTTAAACCCAAGATCATATTTATCAAAGTAATAGCTAATAAAGAATGAAAATAATTTTGCAGTTTCATCACTTAAATTGTATTTTAACTGTTCGTTGATATTTTGAATGATTGCCCGGGAAATGACGAGTGCTTCTTCGTTAATATCCCATTTTTCATTTGATTTATGAATTCTTTTAAAAATGATAATAAGGTGTACAAGTAATTGTCGTATATGCACATGAGAAGTTTGGATGCCATAATCGTTTAAATGTTGTTCCATAATGTGCATTATTAACTGGCTATGCGCTTTCGGAATTTCATGAAGGATAAAATCTTCTACTTTAACATTATTAGTAGAAAGTTGATTCAAATGAAGAATCGCATTTCGTATATCCATTTCATTGCCGTTAATGGTCACACCTTTTCTTTTGACGAGGTCGACTGAAATATCATAAGACTCACACCAAGATTGAATTTGTGTCATATGATCGATCAGTTCATTTTTACTTATCATAAAATCTTGTGCCAATTGATCTAGTGTCACAGATTGTTTATACATCAGTAATTGATAAGCCAACTTTATAAGTATTTGCCCATTCTTTTCCGCGTATTGTTCTAGTATTTTTTCAAGCTCACTTGTGCTATACAGTTCCTTATTTAATGTATATCCACGACCTTTAACACTCATGATGACATCTTCAATTATTTCGCTATTTATGTATTTGATGTCGTTTCTTACAGTTCGATTAGAAACACTTAAATAGTCAGCTATTTCATTCCCGTTTAAATAACTTTCACTATTTAGTAGTAGTAGCTTGATAAGTTTAACGTGTCTATCTAGCAAAGTTTCCACCACATTCCCAAAATCTCTTTTATATTTCACTTACATTGTAAGCATATCATGTGCGATAGACAAATATAGTAGGTATTTAGCAGGTGTATAGTATAAACAGAATAAATGTATTATCGCTTTTTAAATATTATACTAAGTTTAGATAACAAATATATGACATGAAGGTGAGTAAATTGGTTAAAGAAATTTATTTAGATGAAACGCGCATTCCATTAACTTATTTTGAAGATGACGTGGATAACGGTTTGTACAAGATATCGGTAGAATTCGACGTTACGAGTGAAGCGTACCATGATATCGCAGTTTTATTATATAGAGAAAAGTTTAATATTAAAGTTCCTGAAAAAGATAAGGATTTCAAAGGTAAGATATACAATTATGCGACTTCTTTAACGAATTTATATGAGGCAGACCAAGTTGCACAATATCGTCTTGTTCTTGTTGAAATACCAGAAGAAACAAAGGAATGATTAATATGAAATTGAGTATACTTGATCAGTCACCGATATCGCCTAATGAAACTGCTCATGATGCTTTAAAGGGTTCTTTAAATTTAGCTCAGTTAGGTGAATCTTTAGGTTACGCTAGGTATTGGTTAACAGAACATCATGGTTTATCAAACCTTGCTAGTTCTGCACCAGAAGTATTGTTGGCTTATATTGGCGCGCATACGAATCATATTAGAATTGGTGCCGGCGCGATATTATTACCACACTATCGACCTTATAAGGTAGCAGAGCTATTTAATACTTTGTCGACACTGTTTCCAAATCGCGTAGATTTAGGTATCGGTAGAGCGCCTGGTGGTTCTGCGGAAGCGACGAATGCATTATCAACGCAATATTTAAAACAAGTTTGGGCTTTACCTGAACTATTAGAAGAATTGCTCATGTTTTTAAAAGATGATTTTCCAGCAGAACATGAGTATAACAAAGTAGCGGTCTTACCTAAGCCTGATGTACAACCAACCCCTTGGTTACTCGGTACAAGCGAGAAAAGTGCGTTGCTAGCTGCTAAAAATGGCATGCCTTATGTCTTTGGAGAATTTATGAGCGAGCAAGATGGAAAAGCGATTGTGCAAAGTTATCGTGAGCATTTTCAACAAAAGAATTCAAATGTGAAGCCTGAAGTGATTGTTACGGTATCTGTTATATGTGCAGAAACTACACAAGAAGCAGAAGAACGAGCAGTAAAAAGTTTGATTCCTGCAGTTCAAGGTGATGATAAAGCGCATAAAGTGCTAGAATTCGATCAACTATCTGAAAGAGAAAAAGAAATGCTATATGAAATGAAGCGCAACATCATTATAGGAAATCCAAATGTAGTTAAAAAAGAACTTCAATCACTCCGAAATAAATATGGTTGTGAAGAGATTATGATAAGTACGAACACTATTTCTTATGAAGACAGAGTCCAGTCATATCGTTTAATCGCTAAAGCTTTACTAGCATAAACGTTTATTCCAGAAGAATAATATGAAATTAAGGGTGATTTCAAATGATTCTATTGATAGGAAACATCATTATTTCAGTAGGGCTGATTGTAGGTTCAATAATAGAAGAAACAGTAAGAGCAAAACGAAAAAAAGAAAAGCAAAATCAGTCGCAATGACATTCATTTCATAGTAGCAAGTGAAAGTTAGGAGAGATACTATTGAGCATTACAAGAGGTATCAACCATATTGGATTAACAGTTCCGAGTATCGATGAAGCAACAAAATTTTTCAAAGAATCACTAGATGGGAAAATTGCATATGATAGCCAAACCGAAATAGATCCTCCAAGAGCAGGAGAATTTGTTGAAAATGTATTAGGACTAGAAGACGGTGCGAAAATTATTAAAAAACGTATGATGGTATTTGGAAATGGTCCTAATATTGAAATGTTTGAATTTAAAGATGCAAAACAAAGAGAACCGGTCTTGTTGCAAGATATAGGTTATACACATCTTTCATTTTATGTTGATGATTTTGATAAAGCTTTTGAACAAATACAAAAAGCAGGCGGCGTAGCTTTGTCAGAACCACATGAAAATACAAAATATGAAGATACAGAAGGCAATAAGACTGTGTACGTTCAAGCACCGTGGGGAAGTTTAATAGAATTACAAACCATACCTTCAGGATTTTATTACCCAGAAAATAGTGAAGCCAGTGTGTTTACACCAGAAAAATAAAATAGAGCCGTTGAATTTATCAAGTCAGGCACCACATGATAAATAGGACCGTTGAATTTATCAAGTCAGTGCCCACATGATAAATAGAACCATTGAATTTATCAAGTCGCGGTCCACATGATAAATAGAGTCGTTGAATTTATCAAGTCGGGCTCCACATGATAAATAGAGCCGTTGAATTTATCAAGTCAGGCTCCACATGATAAATAGAGCCATTGAATTTATCAAGTCAGGCTCCACATTATAAATAGAGCCATTGAATTTATCAAGTCGAGGTCCACATGATAAATAGAGTCGTTGAATTTATCAAGTCAGTGCCCACATGATAAATAGAGCCATTGAATTTATCAAGTCAGGCTTCACATGATAAATAGAGCCGTTTAATTTTTACATATTAACTTCAAAATTATCAATGTTTCATATGTTTGTTTATTTCTGATACGAGTGCTTGAACGCCTTGGTGTTCTAAATGTACACCGTCATAAGCAAAGTAATCAGAATGACTTTGTGATGTACTATACCAATCTATTAATTGTACGTTTTTATGAGCATCGGCGGCTTTTGCTAATTTTTCATTTACGCTTTCTTCCCAGTCTCGAGGAACATGCGTGTTGACTACATAAACTTTAGCATTACCAAATAAGTTAATGAGTTTTGTTAAGTCTTCATAAGAAAAATCACCGTTTGTACCGAGTTCTAGCACAACTTGTTGATTCTGCTGTTTAAAGTAAGGGTATTTATCATGAACGAGTGGGATAGCATCATATAAATGACGACCTACTTTGCCATCAATTAAAGAATTCGGATAATTTTTATGTAGTTCTTCTCCAATATCGACCATTACTGAATCGCCAATAAACAAAGGTACATCTTTATAATCGACTTTCTGATGAGCGGATTGTGGATTGTTTATGATGATTTTGGGAACAGGTAAGATCAAGCTTTTATGTGGTGGTTCATTATCTGTAACTGTAAAAGTTGTTTTAACTTCTTTTTTATCCTCATGTTGTAAAGCATCGTAGTGACCTAATAAAATGACGGTTGAACAGCTTACCAAAATTAAAGCGAAACAACTTCTTATTATAAGTGGTTTCAACGCGCTTTTTTTAGGTAAGAAATATTTAAAGCCTTGAACTCTAATAGGTACTTCAACATAACGATAAGAGCATTCTGCTAATATCAAAGTTAAGATGATTTCAATAACAATAATATAAACAGGTATTTGACCTTGTACGAAGTGTTTATTCATAAATGTTATTACAGGATAATGCCATAAGTATAAACTATACGACCTTTGACCAATCCATGAAAATATTCGATTACTCAATACTTTTGCTAAAAATGTACTAGGATGAACAGCACTTGCAATTGCAGGTAATGTACATAATGATATAAAATAAATGCCTCCAAAATAGAACCAATTATCATTTGATGACACAGTCATTATGAAAAATATTAACAGTGCAATTGAGATAAAACCGAATGATTCTATCACGATCTTCAGCGGTAAATGGATTTGCGCTTTAAGTCTAAATGGTGGCCATATGTATGCGAGTAGGACACCTAACAACAAAGTTTGTAACCTAGTATCCGTGCCAAAATACACTCTTGAATTATCGACATTTGGTTGTGCTATAAGGAACATAGTCAATAAAGAAATAAGAGAACAAACAAAAATGATGAGCAAAAAATGTTGCTTCAGTTTCTTAATTCGTAATAATATCAGAAGCAAAATTGGCCAAAAAATATAGAACTGTTCTTCAATTGCTAAGCTCCACAAATGTTTCAGTGGCATTATTTTAAAGCTATCAAAATAACTGACATCATGAAATATATACCACCAGTTCGATACATAGAACAATGCAGCAATCGCATCTTGTTTAACATTTTTAATGATATTCGGTTCAAACATTAACGTATATATCAAGACGATACTGATTAAAAACAAGACTGCAGGAAGCAACCTTTTAATGCGCTTTTTCCAAAATTGCATCAAATTAATAGAGCCCGTATGCTTGTATTCGTGAATGAGTAAGCTCGTAATCAGATAACCAGAAATGATAAAAAAGGTATCAACACCTAAAAAACCACCTGATAACCATTTAGGGTTAAGGTGATAAATAATAATCGCTATAACAGCTAAAGCTCTTAAACCATCCAAACCATGTAGATATCTAGTCTGGTGTTTAGTGATGTTTTTCTCGTGACCAATCATCTCTCGTTGACTCCTTGATAATTTGTAAAAAATTCCAATCGATAAAATTGTACCATATTTTGACAAAAATATACATTAAAAGGGATAAAGACAAACAGCTAAAAAACCTGTTCATCTTTATCCCTTATCGTTACGAAAAGTTGTCTATCCCATACGTTTAAGCAATTCAGTTTTAATAATATTGAGCGCTTCTTTATAATTTTCAGCAGTATGTTCCTGTGCATTTACAATGAGTAAATCAATTAGTTCAGCGTCACTCTTTTGGCTAACCTCGTCTTCAAATTGAAAAATGTTCTCTTCTGTCTCTTTATGACTCGTGTTCGGTTTAATAATTTGATAGTAACTATCAGCGCCTAATCCACCTTCTTCGATCATTACTGAAATTTCTGAGGATCTGTGTTCATTCTGTCGGTTCACTTTTATAAAATGTTTACCTTCAACAGTCATTTAAAAAACCTCCTTGATTACTATATATTAAAACCCAAAATGCCAAAATAAGAGGATACCCCTATTTACTCCAAGTGTATTATTACACGAGGGAAAATTCAAATAGAACGCTCAAAAAATGAAGATTAAAATATATTAGCGCTTTCATACCTTGCAATTTACATTTCATAACAGTTGTTTTAATATAAGTTTATACAGTGTTTTTCAAGTGTTTAAAGGTTTTTATATATAATAATTAGTTTAATAATGCTTTATTCGAAGAGAGAATAAAGCATTATGTAAGCATATAATGAATTTTACAAAAGAAAGGTGATCACAATGGATAATAAGCAACCAAAAGAAATTATTTTAATTGGTGCTGGTATTTTAAGTACGACATTTGGTTCTTTTTTGAAAAATGTTGAACCGGATTGGAACATTAAATTATTTGAAAGATTGGATCAACCGGCTATTGAAAGTTCGAACGAAAAAAATAACGCTGGTACTGGTCATGCAGCTTTATGTGAGCTTAACTATACAGTGGATCAAGAAGATGGTTCTATTGATGTAGAAAAAGCTAAAGAAATAAATGAACAATTTGAAGTTTCTAAACAGTTCTGGTCATACTTAGTTAAGCATAAATCTATCGAAAATCCTAAAGAATTTATAAGACCATTGCCTCATATTAGTTTTGTAATGGGTATTCGAAATGTAGACTTCTTAAAGCGTCGTTATGATTCATTAAAATCTTTACCGATGTTTGAAGGTTTAACATACACAGAAGATCATAAAGTTTTAGCGGAATGGATGCCTTTAATGATGCAAGGTCGTAATTCAAACGAACCTCTTGCTGCTAGTAAAATTGATGAAGGTACAGATGTGAACTTTGGTGAGTTAACACGTAAATTAGTTAAAAACATTGAACAACATGACAATGCACAAGTACACTTCCGTCATGAAGTTGTAGATTTTAAACAACTAGATAATAGCAAATGGGAAGTGAAAGTACGTAATCTTGTAACAGGAGAAACAGAAACGCACGTTGCAGATTACATCTTTATCGGTGCAGGTGGCAATGCGATTCCGTTACTACAAAAAACTAAAATTCCTGAAAGTAAACATCTTGGAGGTTTCCCAATTAGCGGTGCATTCTTAGTGTGTAACAACCCTAAAGTTGTGCGTGAACATAATGCGAAAGTTTATGGTAAAGAGCCACCTGGCACACCACCAATGACGGTTCCTCACTTAGACAGACGCTATATTCAAGGAAAAGAAAGTTTGTTATTTGGCCCATTTGCTGCAATTGGACCTAAATTTTTGAAGAATGGATCTAACTTAGATTTATTCAAATCTATCAATAGAAGTAATGTTGTTACAATGTTATCTTCAGGTGTTAAAAATTTATCGCTTGTGAAATATTCAATTCAACAAGTATTACAACGAAAAGAAGATCGTATGAAAGAATTACGTCGCTTTGTACCTAATGCTAAAGACGAAGATTGGGATATCCACATCGCAGGTAAACGTGTACAAGTTATTAAAGATACAGAAGAACATGGTAGAGGATTTATTCAATTTGGAACAGAAGTTGTGAATTCAGAAGACCATACAGTAATTGCTTTATTAGGAGAATCACCTGGAGCATCTACATCTGTATCAGTTGCTTTAGAAGTAATCGAAAAGAACTTCCCGCAGTATATTGAAAGTTGGGAACCAAAAATTAAAGAAATCATTCCTTCATATGGTGAATCTTTAATCGAAGATACACAATTATTACAAAAGATTCGTAAACAAACAGCAAAAGAACTACAACTAGAAGAATAACAAGTTATAAAGAAAGAACATATTAAGATTAGCTATGAAGAAATCTATGCCAATAGACTTCTTCATAGCTATTTTTTTATGAATAGTCATAAGCTAGATGGCCTTCTTTAATTATCCAACGATTTTGGTTAAATTTTGCGTCATAATGTTTCATTTATCAAATATTATGAATTTAATATTTTCGTGAAATTATACACCGAATTTCGCTTAGTATCTAGTATCTTTCCATAATCATTTATAGGTTTTTTCTATTTATCAACGCTATAAATGTTATATAAATATAATTAAATATTTCCTTAACATTCATCTTACTTTGTCAATTTTTGCTTGTTATCGAACGATGAATATTTTTAAAAATATTATAACTACAGTATGTGAGGAGGTACTAAGTGTTAGTTGTAAATTTTTAATTTTTGTTATTTAAAAGATATTGTTGTATACCTTTTCGCTTTTAATTCATATTTGCACTATGTTATATTAAGTTATGTAAGGGCTTACATTATATTAGGGAGGTCTTTTATGTAACGATTGTAATAATGAGAGATAAGGGGATAATCGTATGCAAATTATGTCGTTCAATGATTTAAAAGATATTGTTAAAAGTGGAGATGTCATAGCACTTGCTGCATTATCGGTAAGCAATTTACCTGTTAATGTTTTAAAACATATTGTTAAGGCTCACGATGAATTTGGTAATATTGATGATTTAACGTTTATGTTAGCAAATGATATAAGTGATTATCGCGGGGATGGATATGATTTAGATTCATTTGTTAGTAGAGGTATGATTAAACGTCTCATTATGAGCATTATTATTGGGTCACCTAAAACGATTGGGGCTATTAAAGATAATGAGTTAGAAGCTTACTTTGTGCCACAAGGTTTATTGGCTACCCATTATAGAAATTCATCGAATAAATTTCCAAACATGATTTCTAAAATAGGATTACACACTTCTGTGGATCCAAGATACACTGGCGGAAAAGTAAATAATATGACTAAGGAAGATATTGTTTCATTATTAGAAATCAATGGTGAAGAATTTTTACAATATGCATTTCCTAAAGTAGATATTGCTTTGCTTCGTGGTACATACGCTGATAGCGAGGGAAATATTTATATGAACCATGAAGCACATTTAGGTGAAGGATATGGTGTTGCTTTAGCTGCTCACCAAAATGGTGGAAAAGTAATTGTGCAAGTAAAAGAAGTTGTACAACATGGTAGTTTTAAACCAACAGAAGTCTTTATACCTGGAGAACTTGTGGATTATGTATTTATAAATGATGACCCAAAATATCATAGACAAACATTTCAACATTATTATAATCCTGCTATATCAGGTGAGTACAAAGTGCTCGATATGCCTGAACCGGCTAATAAATTTAGTATACGTAAAGTGATTTTAAGACGTGCAGCTCAATATTTAAGTGAAGGTAATGTCGTAAGTATAGGGTTTGGCATTAATAATGAGCTTTCTAATTTATTAGTTGAGGAAAAAGTTGATGACTTAGTGCAATTGAATATAGATACTGGTGTGTTTGGTGGCATGATTGGCAGCGGTCAAAATTTCGGTTTGAATTATAACTTAGATGCTAAAATGCGACACGAAATGACTTGGGATTTTATTTATAATGGTGGTTTAGATATAGCTTACTTAAGCTTTGCTGAAGTAGATCAGTTTGGCAATGTAAATGTTTCTAAATATGGCGATAGAATGAATGGTTGTGGGGGTTTCATAGACATCAGCCAAACTGTTAAAAAAATTATATTTTCAGGAACAATGGTAGTCGGAAGTCAGTCTACTTGTAATGATAAAGCATTAGTTATTGAACAAGAAGGTCACTCTAAAAAGTTTGTGGAACATGTGCATAATATGGACTTCAATGCATCTTATGCAAAAGAATTAGGTCAAGAAATTTATTATGTTACAGAACGTGCTGTATTCCAATTAACTGATGAAGGTCTGAAATTGATTGAAATAGCTGCTGGTCTTGATTTGGAAAAAGATATACTCGCAAACATAGCATTTCAACCAATTATTGATGACGAACTTAAAGTGATAGATCAGAATATTTATCAAGACAATTGGGGAGGATTGCAACAATGTATTAAAGGCAAAGGTTCAAACTATTAAGGGGGTAGTTTAATATGAATTACGATTGGATAAAGACGAGAGCACAATTTGATGAAGAGAAGGCAGCAGTCACCGATCCGTTAAAAGGAACGGAGTGGACGTACCAAGATTTAAATATTCGTGCTGAAAACTTAGCGAATCATCTTCAAGAACAAGGTGTTCAAAGAGGAGACGTAGTAGGCATATTTGCACCAAATGATGTAGCGGTCATCGATTTATTATTCGCTTCATTTAAAATAGGTGCAGTATACTTTCCGATGAACTGGAGACTGAAACCGAACGAAATTGAAAGTGTGATTGAAGATTCAGGCGTTAAAATGATATTTTATGCAAATCGACATTTAAGTAGTTTACAAGGTATTGCGGATGATTATTTGCACATGGATATTGATTCACCTGAATATGATGAACTTGTACATCCTAGAAATCATAAACCTTTCAAAACGGCCGATGTTGATAGAGATGATTTAGCAGCATTAATGTATACGAGTGGAACAACTGGTTTACCTAAAGGTGTCATGTTCACATATGAATCGTTTACGACAAATGCTGTTAATACGATTCTAACGTATAAAGTTAATGCAGGTTTTTCAACAGTTGTATCGTTACCAATGTTTCATGTATTTGGCTTTAATGACTTAGTTATTCCACTATTAATGGCAGGTGGTTCAATTGTATTGCATCGCTATTTTGAAGGTGAACAGCTCAACGATTTAATGGCTAAATATAAACCGAACTATTTGTCGCTTATACCTACAATGTATTATGCGATGTTAGTTGCACCGAACTTTAATGTTAAGAACTTTGATAATATAGACTTCCTTATTCAAGGTGGTTCAGCACCATTACCTGGCGTACAGAAAAAATTCGCTAGCATGGGATTAAATATTATTAATGGTTATGGACTAACTGAGGCACCACTTGCGTTAATCAATACGCCTACGAATTCACTTAAAAAGCCGATGAGTATTGGTAAACCTGTTATGTATGTTGAGTCAAGATTGTTTGATGAAGACTTTAACGATGTGCCGATAGGTGAAATAGGTGAATTAGCAATTAAAGGTAAACAAGTTACACCTGGCTATTGGAATAAAAAGGAAGCGACTGAAGAATCGTTTCATGATGGTTACTTCTTAACGGGAGACTTGGCTCGATTAGATGAAGATGGTGACATCTTTATTGTAGATCGTAGAAAAGAATTGATTATTACAGGTGGAGAGAACGTATTGCCATCTGAAGTAGAGACGGTTCTTTCAGCTCATCCTCTTATTGCTCAATGTGTTGTTGTAGGATTTGAAAGTGAGAAGTTTGGCGAAACTGTATCAGCAGCCGTATTGCTAACTGAAAATGATCCTGATTTTGAAGAAAAATTAGATAAACATATGAGAGAAAGTTTGGCGAGTTACAAAGTGCCGAAAATGTATTTATCAGTTACGAAGATGCCATTAACTTCAACAGCTAAACCTGACAAATTAGAAGTGAAGAAAATGATGAATCGAAAAGCTGAACAATTGAAGAAAAAAGACGACTTAGCATAATTGCTAAAATTTTTTAGATGATTATGTAAGCGCTTTAAAAATAAATGGAGGTCATAGTTATGACAACTAAATTAGAGACATTAAAAAAATTATTTCCAGAAGATATTTTAAATATTTCAAAAGAATTAACTGAAGGTGAAGTGAAATTTTTAAAACAGCTAGATGATTTATTAGAAGAGAAATACCGTCCAACAATCAATGAACATTGGGTGAATGCAACTGTACCAGAGGACTTCTTTGATGACATGGGAAAATTAAATTATTTTCAAAATCCGTTATTATTTGAAGGGCGTGAAGGTGCTAAAACACCAAGTCAATTATTCCAATTTTTCATGTCATATGTAGTAGCAAGGTTTGACGTATCGTTAGTTACATTATTAGGTGTACATCAAGGATTAGGTCACAATTCATTCTTGTTCGGTGGCAGTAAAGAACAAATTGCTTATTACATCCCGAAATTACAATCACATGAATTGAGAACATGCTTTGCTTTAACAGAGCCAGAACATGGATCAGATGTAGCTGGTGGTCTAGAAACGACAGCTAAACGTGTAGGTGATAAATGGGTCTTAAATGGTGAGAAAAAATGGATTGGCGGCGCGAATTTAGCCGATGTTATTCCTGTCTATGCTGTAGATGTTGAAACAGGTAAGCCTAAAGGATTCATTGTGAGACCTGAACAAGCAGGTGTAGATATTGAAATCATTGAAAACAAAATTGCATTAAGAATCATCCCAAATACGATTATTAAATTGGAAAATGTAGAAGTTGAAGAAGAACAAAGACTCCAAAATATTAATGGGTTTAAAGATATTGCAAAAATACTTTATTCAACACGTGCCGGCGTAGCTTATATGGCAACTGGTGCTTTAGCAGGTGCGTTACGCGCGACACTTGATTATGTAACTGAACGTAAACAGTTTGGTAAAGAAATTAGTAAATATCAATTGATTCAAGAGAAGTTAGCGATGATGCAAGGTAATTTAGCGCATTCCATGTCAATATGTGCACAACTTGCGAGAATGCAAGAACATGGTGAATATGATGAAGTTGCAACTTCAGCTGCCAAAATGATGAATTCACTTAGATTAAGAGAATCAGTCGCAATGGGTCGTGGTATTACTGGCGGAAACGGTATATTGGCCGAATATGATATCGCGAGATTCTTCTCGGATGCAGAAGCCGTCTACACATATGAAGGTACACACGAAATTAATGCATTAGTTATAGGACGTGCATTGACTGGTGATTCAGCATTTATTTAGTCTAACTGAGCGAAGATTATCTCAGAATATATTAATTTGGAGGACTTTTTATGACGATAAGTAAAGCGACCGTTCTAGGTGCAGGTACTATGGGAAGTCAAATTGCCGCACTATTAGTAAACGCAGGTTTAAAAGTAAAATTATTAGATATAGTAATAGATGAAAATGATCCGAATAAAATTTCTAAAAAAGCATATGATGTCATCACAGATGCTAAAAGACCTTTATTGTTTGATCTAGAATTTGCATCAAATTTATCTTATGGTAATTTTCAAGATGATTTAACAGGTGAAGATGATGCCGATATTTATATTGAAGCGGTGAAGGAAGAATTAGATATTAAACATCAAGTTTGGAAACAAGTTACACAAGTAGCTAAAGAAAGTGCAATATTCGCTACTAACACATCTGGTATTCCGATTGAAGCTATTTCTAAAGCATTTGATGAAAAGGATAAAGAACGATTTTTAGGACTTCATTTCTTTAATCCACCTCGTATTATGAAATTAGTAGAGGTTATACCTAATCGTCATACTTCAGATGCAGTAATTGAAAGAACTCAAGTATTTGCCGAAGAAGTACTAGGTAAAGGTGCTGTCGTTGCGAATGATGTGCCAGGATTTGTAGCAAATAGAGTTGGTACTCAAACGATGAATGATATTATGTACCGTGGTGAAGAACAAGGATTTTCCATTATTGAAGTAGATGCCTTAACGGGTAGAGCAATCGGTAGACCGCATACAGGAACTTATGGATTATCAGATTTAGTAGGTTTAGATATTGCAGTCACTGTGACAAGAGGGTTACAACAAGTTCCTGAAGAACAACCTTACTTTAAAGATACGAAAGTAGCAGACACACTTGTTAAAAATGGATCGTTAGGTCGCAAGACAAAACAAGGTTTCTATAAAAAAGATAAAAAAACAAGATTAGTTTATGACATAGATTCAAATGAATATGTTCAAGCTGAACAACCAAAATTTGAAATACTATCAAAATTTAGTAAAGATTTACAATCAAATTTAGATGTCATCTTTAACGCTGAAGATGATGCTGGTAAGTTTTTATGGGAAACATTAAGAAATAATTTCTATTATTCAGCAATCAATGTTCCTAAAGCTGCAGGAGATTTTAAAGATATCGACCGTGCACTTGTATGGGGCTTCAATTGGAAAAAAGGACCATTCCAACTTTGGGACTTGATGGGATTTGAACGCGTTAAAACGAGAATGAAAGAAGAGCTTGGAGAATTACCTAAATGGATTGAACAACAAAGTGGTTCATTCTATAAAGAAGATGAAACAATCGAACGTGTAACACCTACCTCAGCTTTTGTTGACCATGAAATATGGAATAGAGAAGACTCTAATTTATCAGTAGCGAATAAAGATCAATTATTACTTAAAATACAAAGTAAAAATAATATTATCTCAGATGGTTTTGCAAATGACTTAATTGAATCAATTGACTTATTAGAACAAGAAGACTACACAAGCATGGTGATATACGCTGGAGGTAACAACTTTAGCGTAGGTGCGAACTTGTACATGATGAAACAGGTTCATGAAAGCAAAAAAGTAGAAGAGTTAGTTGGTCCAGCAATTGATAAGCTTCACGAAAGTTTCAGCAGAATGAAATATTCACTTAAACCTATCGTAACAGCTGTTCACGGAAGAGCATTAGGTGGCGGTTGTGAAGTAGTACTACATTCTCCATTTATTGTTGCAGCTAGTGAAACATATATTGGTTTAGTTGAAACAGGTGTAGGCTTATTACCTTCAGGTGGCGGGTTAGCTGAGTTTGTTGATAGAGTGTTAAGAACGGATCATAAAAATGATGATAAACAAGAATCTATTTCTAAAGTATTAATGAATGTAGGTTTAGCTAAAGTTTCTACGAACGCTTATGAAGCTAAAAAATATGGCTATTTAAGAGACATTGATACAATTATTTTCAATAAAGAAAGACGTATTGAAGTTGCACTCAATAAAGCGCGCTATGAATCTGAAACGAACTATGTACCTAAACCTAAAGCTCAATATCCAGCATTAGGTAGAGACTTCAAAGCGTTAGCGCAAGCTCAATTAGACGCTCAAAGAATCGGTCATTTTATTAGTGATTATGATTATGAAATTACGTTAAAAGTAGCACACATACTTTCAGGTGGTGATTTACCACGTAATACGTATATAAACCAAAGATATATTCAAAAGCTTGAAAGAGAAGGTTTCTTATCTCTTTTACAAAATGAAAAAACTTATGATCGTATTACGCACATGCTAGAAAAAGGAAAACCTTTACGTAATTAATAAAGTGCTGAATAAGAGAGGATGAATATCAATGCAAGAGGCATATATAGTAGCATACGGACGTTCTGCAGCAGGTAAAGCTAAACCAGGTGGCGCATTATTTCATGAAAGACCTGATGAAGTGGCAGCTCAAGTATTAAAAGGCGTACTCAATAGAGTAGGTGGCTCATTTAATCTAAGCATGGTTCAAGATGTCATTGTGGGGAACTCTTTTCCTGAAGGATTACAAGGACAAAATATAGCACGCTCAATTGCTTTGCTTGCCGGATTACCAAATGAAGTGCCTGGTCAAACCGTTAACCGTTATTGTTCATCAGGACTTCAAACCATCGCCATTGCAGCGAATGAAATCATGTCAGAGCAAGCTGATGTGCTCGTAGCAGGTGGTGTAGAGTTAATGAGTGCAGTACCAATGGGCGGTAATGAACCAACGAATAATCCAGAGTTGCAAGAAGCAGACACTGGCGTATCGTATCCAATGGGCTTAACAGCTGAAATGGTTGCTGAAGAATATAAAGTAACGAGAGAAGCGCAAGATGCGTACGCTGTCGAAAGTCATAAAAGAGCAGCAGAAGCACAAAAATCAGGTAAATTTAATGATGAAATTATACCTATAGAAGTGCATAAAGTGAAGTATGACGAAAATGGACCGTCTGTAACAAAAGAAGAATTTAAGCAAGATGAGTTAATACGACCAGAAACAAATTTAGAATCCTTATCTAAATTAAGAACCGTATTTAAAGCAGATGGAACAGTGACTGCCGGTACATCAGCACCACTTACTGATGGCGCAGGATTTGTAGTGCTGATGTCTGGCGATAAAGTAAAAGAATTAGGTATCAAGCCAATTGCTAAATTTGTAGGCTTCAAAGCTGTTGGCGTAGATCCTAAATTAATGGGTATTGGTCCAGCTTATGCCATACCTGAAGTGTTAGAATTAACAAACTTATCAGTAGATGATATAGACTTAGTAGAATTAAACGAAGCATTCGCATCACAAACTGTAGCTTCAATAAATGAAGTAGGATTAGATATTAATAAAACTAACGTTAACGGTGGTGCAATCGCATTAGGACATCCACTCGGAGCAACTGGTGCAATGTTAACAGGTAAGTTATTATCAGAAATGAGTAAACGACCAGACACTAAATACGGTATGGTAACAATGTGTATCGGTGTAGGAATGGGCGCAGCAGGAATATTTGAATATGTAAGGTAATGATAGTAAGCATTCGATTATTTGAATCGAATGCTTTTTTGTTTGTGTGAAATAGGGGAAGTCGTGAGTTAAGTCCGAAGTTAATCCAAGAGATAGCACTGTATCCACATCTCATCTGCAATCGCGTCCACATCTCCAACTTCTTACAATTTAGCCATATAAAAAATCCCCGAAAGTTAGTTTATCTGTTCTAACTTTCGGGGAGTACTATATGCTATTTATTATATTTTTGTTTTTCAGCTTCTCTTAATTCTACACGTCTGATTTTACCTGAGTTTGTTTTTGGTAATTCTGTTACAAACTCGATTGCTCTTGGGTATTTATATGGTGCTACATCTTTTTTAACATAGCTTTGTAATTCTTTTACAAGTTCTTCGTCGCCAGTGATATCGTTTTGCAAGATGACGAATGCTTTGACGATGTTACCTCTTATTTCATCTGGGCTTGCTACGACTGCACATTCTTGTACTTTAGGGTGTTTTGTTAATGAGTCTTCTACTTCGAAGGGCCCAATTGTATATCCAGAGCTAATGATAACGTCATCTTCTCTGCCTTTAAACCAAAAGTAACCGTCTTTGTCTAATTGTGCGCGGTCTCCTGTTACATAGTAGTTGCCTCGTTTTGATTTTTCTGTGCGTTCTTCGTCTTTGAAGTAACCTTGGAATAATGATGGTGAATCTAATGAAACGGCAATGTCTCCTGTTTCTCCGTTTGTAATGGGTTCACCGTCTTCATCGATAACGGCAACATGGCTTCCTGGTATTGCTTTACCCATTGCGCCTGGTCTGCTTTCAGTGTCTTTTAAAAATGCGATAAGCAATGTGTTTTCAGTTTGTCCATATCCATCTCTTACTTTAATGTTGAAATTGCTTTGGAATTGTTCTATTACTTCTTTGTTTAATGGTTCACCTGCAGAAACTGCACTATGAAGATCTTTTAATGTGTAATCAGATAAATTAGGTAATTTAGCCATTAAACGATATTCTGTTGGTGTACAACATAATGCGTTTACTTGATGTTTTTCTAGCAAGTCTAAATATTTAGCAGCATTAAATTTACCATTATAAACGAAAGCTTTTGCACCTGAACCTAGTATTGATAAGAATGGACTCCAAATCCATTTTTGCCAACCTGGTGCTGCAGTTGCCCAAACAGTATCTTGTTCAGTAATGCTTAACCAATGTTTTGGTGCTGTTTGGATGTGTGCAAATCCCCAACCGTGAGTGTGTATAACTGCTTTAGGTAAGCCTGTTGTACCTGAAGTATAAGATAAGATTGCGATATCATCTCTTTTTGTTTCATCTACAGTGAGTTCTTCACTAGCATCTTGTATTTCTTGATTGATTGATATCCAATTTTCTTGCTCAGATCCTACGATGAATTTTGTTAAATCATCGAATTCTTTAATACCTTCAAATTCGACTGTACATTGATCGATGGCTACTACAGCGTCCACTTCACCATGTGTAATTCTATGTTGTAAATCTTTCGTACGTAACATTTCTGAACTTGGAATGATGATAACGCCGAGTTTAAGTGCAGCAATATATATTTCATAAGTTTTAATAGAGCGTGGCATTAAAATAAGTACTTTGTCACCTTTTTTCAAGCCGTGGTTTTTAAATATATTCCCAACTCTATTAGCGTTCTTTATCAGTTTTGAGTATGTAATTGTTTGTACTGTACCTTCGACATCTTCAAAAACGATTGCCTCTTTAGATTCGTCAGTTGTATATTTTTCGATTTCATTAACAATATTGTATGTTTCGGGTGCTATTAAGTCTGTTTTTTTCATGCTAATCTCCTCATTTTTATTATTATCTTATTTTAACAATGAATAATCATTAATACGAATAAATGAAACTATATGAAAACAGTTAGCATCAATCTATTGACATTTTTTAAAAATAAATATATGTTATTAAAGTATATTAAAAACGATATCATGTGAAAATCTTTAGCAAGCAGCTAATAATAATTGGTTAATTGAAAAAGATATTGATAAGTCTTAGTTTAACATTAAATATTTCTCAGGAAATTACATATAAGCAACATAAATAGTAAGGAAGCAATTAAAATAACTATACAAAGTTAGTTTGGTTGAAGCCGACAATTAAAACAAATCAGTTTAAATGATTTGTTTTACATTGTCGGCTTTTTTTATTGCTTTTGTCAGAAAAGGGGCAAACGATATGACGTATTTATTAACATTATTTTTTATTTCAATTGTATTAGCTGTGATAAGTGGAATTGTATATTTAATACCGAAAGTTCCAACACGATATGTTCATGTTCATTTGGTTATTGTATCTATTCCAGTTTTTATAGCATTTATAGGATTAGTTTTTATGAATGAAATGATAGATATAGGATTTTGGCATTTAGATACTTTATCTTGGTTGCTTGCCTTTTTCATTTTAAGCATTGGACTTATCCTTCAACGATTTTCAGTTCGATATTTAGATGGTGATGCACAGTATCGTAAATACTTTGCGTTATTTACTTTCTTGACGACATTGGCTTCTGTCGCGTGGTTAAGTAATGATCTTAGATTAATGACGTGTTTATGGGGATTAACGCTTTTTTGCTTAACGTTGTTAATAGGTTTAAATGCAAAGTGGCAAATTACAAAACGAGTTGCTAGAAGTACGAGCGTAATCTTTTTTGTAAGTTGGTTAGCATTACTCATCGCAATGTTCATGACTTACAACGTTACAGGTGAGTGGAATCAGTCGTTAATATTTAAAGGTGACAACTTTGCTCAGTTTAAATCTTGGCAAGGTATTGTGATCCAATTGTTGTTAATATTATCAGTTATTATTCCAGCAGCACAATGGCCGTTTCATAAATGGCTAATAGAGTCTGTTGCTGTGCCGACACCAGTATCAGCTATTATGCACGCTGGTATTGTAAATGTAGGGGGCGTTATTTTAACGCGCTTTGCACCAATTTTTACGAATGAATGGGTTATCACGTTATTAATTATTATAGCGACGGTATCCGTGTTAATTGGATCAGGCATTAGCTTAGTACATGTGGATTATAAAAGACAGTTAGTTGGTTCAACAATTGGGCAGATGGGATTTATGTTAATTCAATGTGCGTTAGGTGTTTATTCAGCAGCAATCGTACATCTTATTCTGCATGGTTTATTTAAAGCGACGCTATTTTTACGTTCAGGATCAGCTGTGAGGCATTTTGACATGCCTTCAAGAATGAATGAAAGTGTATCGTATATATGGGTATTGCTAGGTCGATTGTTAGCAATCATTATTGGAATAATGTTTTGGCTTATGGCGCCAACAAACAGTTATCAAATTATAAGTGCATTAATTTTAGCGTGGTCGTTATCTGTTTCATGGACGCAACTCGTAGCGTTTGGTGAAGGGAAACTAGGTCGCATAATTGGTCTCGTTGCATTAGTGATCGTTGGTGCTGCTTATTTTGCTGTACACCATTTATTCCATGACTTACTTTATCAATATTCAATCTACAGTAATGAGACGCCATTGTTAGCTGTCATCATTATGGTGATATTGCTGCTCATAGGTAGTGGCTTGAACTTATGGATTGGAAGAAATCAATCATCTAAGTTCGTTACGATTATATATTTATGGCTGATTCATATAGGCGAAGCTAAGACTCAAAATATAGAAACACATCCTCATTATTTAAAAAATCATCTATTTAAAGGAGGTTATAAACATGACTGAAGCGGTTGAAACACATCAAACTGTTTATGATTTGATTAAACGAGCAAGTCGTGTCATAACACCACTTTCTCCGATTAATATTTTTGCGGCAAGACATCCGTGGGCAAATATGGAAGAAGAAACTTTTGAAGAAGTCGCAAGATCGTTTGAAAAAACACAAAACATAAATTTATATCCGAGTGAAAGTTTATTAAGCTCTGCGATTCAAAGAGGAGAAATTCAACAAGATGTTATTGAAAACAAACTTGCTCAATGGTTAAAAGGAAGAAATAATGATTTAAATATAGAGATAATAGAACAATATTGTAAACAAACAATCATGAATGATGTAAATAATATTATGATTTCTAACCATGATAAAGAGAAGTTGGAAGCATCATTAGCAAATATGAATAAGCCTTATAAAAACGAGCATAAACACGTACTCAGCTCATATATCATGCATCGATCTGGTCAATCGTGTTTAGATGTACTGAATGCTCAAATGATTAAGTGGTGTAAATTATATCTCGATGATACACAATCAGGTTGGTCAATCCCTAAATATGGCAAAGGATTTTATAAGACTTGGAATGAAATGGCACAGTTTGATCCAGCATTAAATAAATTGATGAGACATAAAATTAAAACGTTACCTTTAGAGCCAATTGAGTCGATATATTATTGTTTGAATCGACTTGGGATGACTGAAGATGATTTTCAAACTTATTTAGAAGCACATTTGTTATCACTTCCAGGATGGACGGGTATGTTGCTTTGGAAAGATGAACAACTCGTTTTAGTGACTGATTACTTAGCAATCAGACTTTCTTTAGAATGGGCGCTTATAAGTGATGAGTCAGTAGAACTATCGAATAAAGATAACATTGATATAACACCAATAGTTTCATGGATTAAGTGTGGCATGTTTACAGTGGACAGTTGGTTACAATTATCAAGCGAGGATCAAGATATATATATTTCTTTTGCGAATGATTTTGATCACATTACAAGACATAAATTGTTGTTAGAAGCTTGGGAAGATACTTATGAACATCGTTTAAAACAAGAAATTTCATCTCATATATCTACTGAGTATAAAAAAGAAAAAGTTGAAGCGCAGCTAGCTTTTTGTATTGATACAAGGTCTGAACCATTCAGACGTCAATTAGAGATGGAAGGCCCTTTTGAAACAATCGGTATTGCAGGATTCTTTGGTTTACCGATAGAGAAATGTGAATTAGGTCAGCATCACACGCATAATGCCTTACCTGTTATGAACAAGCCACAGCATAAAATATATGAATATGTAGATACACGTCAAACTACTCAATATATAGAAAAAAAGAAAAGCTTATCTTCACTCATTTATACGTTTAAAAAAATGAAACAGAATGTATTACCAAGTTTATTATTACCTGAATTGACAGGTCCGTGGCTAAGTTTACAAACCATTTCAAGAAGTTTTGCTCCTAAAAGTACAGGGTGGTTCATTAATCAATTTAATCAAAAAGTATTAAAGAAACCAGAAACGAAACTTTCTATTGATAGAAGTCAAAATGATCACAATGAATTACCGATAGGATTTACAAAACAAGAAAAAATCATTTATGTAAGAGAAGCTTTAAAACTGATGAATTTAACGGAACAGTTTGCTTCACTTGTTGTAATTTGTGGACATGGAAGTCATAGTGCAAACAACCCTTATGCGTCCTCATTAGATTGTGGCGCTTGTGGAGGTTCGGCAAGTGGATTTAACGCTAAAGTTTTGGCTACTTTATGTAACTTGCCTGAAGTTAGAGCAGGACTTATTAAAGAAAATATAATTATTCCAGAAGAAACTGTATTTATAGCGGCTGAGCATTGCACGACAGTTGATGATTTACAGTGGGTTTACGTACCTGAACTTACTGATCAAGCGACAGCATCTTTTGAAAAATTGAAAAATGTCTTACCTACAGTTAGTCGTCATGCAAATCGATTAAGACTTGAACACATTCCTGGGATGAGTCATTCGAAAAGTAACTCTAGAACGAAAGCTGATAGATTGTCGAGTGACTGGAGTGAAATACGTCCAGAATGGGGACTTGCTAGAAATGCTGCATTTATAATTGGGCAAAGAGCGCTAACGGAACAATCTCAATTGGATGGGCGTGCATTTTTACATAATTATGATTGGACGAAAGATTTAAATGGAGAAATTTTAAATACAATTATGAGTGGACCTGCAACTGTAGCGCAATGGATTAACCTTCAATATTATGCATCGACTGTAGCACCTCATTATTATGGTAGTGGAAATAAAATCACGCAAACAGTTACAGGTGGCATTGGTGTTATGCAAGGAAATGGTAGTGATTTACTGACGGGATTACCATGGCAATCTGTGATGAAATCTGATGAAGAATATTATCATGCACCAATTAGATTACTAGTTGTAATCCAAGCGCCAAACGTCTATATAGAGAACTTGCTCAATCAAAATAAGACGTTTAGAACGAAAGTTGAAAATGATTGGCTTCTATTATCAAGTATTGATGAAAAGGGTGAATGGCACAAATGGTAATTTGATCAAAATAAATACGGTGAGAGGATGTATAATATGAATGAAGAAAAAAATATACTCATACTATCTGATTTAAATACACATCTAGAAAACCAACTTCTTAAATCTTTGGAATTCAAGCCTGGTAAAGTGATGACAATTAATAGTTATCAGGCTGAAATATCTCATGCATATGGTGATGTGATGAGATCAATCATAATTGCTATTTACCAATATAATGTACATGAAATCTATATAATAGGAAGTTCTACCTATATGCATACAATTGAGTTGCCTAAAAGTATCATAAATAATACAGAGAAAATTAAAACACTCGATTATTTGTTTCACAATTGTAAACCAGAATTTAGTAGTGACAATATAGTAGATTGGCTAAATGGTGAAAATGATATTGATAAAAGTTTAAAAGCAAGTGTCAATCATATTTCAAATCATCCGCTCATACCAATAGGCATTAAAATAAATGGTGTAAAGATAAAGAAAAATGAAACAGAGGTAGTAATAGAGCAAACTACTTAACATACAATAACTAGACTAAAATATGCAGCAAGGAGACGATAAATATGGACATAACAAAAGGCGCATGTGAATCATCAATAAGTAAAGCCATCACACAATGGGAAAAAGAATACTTAGGCAGAGGATCATTATCTGTAAAAACAGATATATTGAGAGATATGATTATAGTAGATTTACAAGGCGTATTAACACCTGCTGAATATAGTGTTTGTGAAACGCAAGAAGGCTTACTATCTATTAAAAGAACGCGTTCGAAATTAGTTGAATCAGATATGGAGAACTTATATAAAATGATATATAACATGACGCAACATGAAGTTAAAAGTTTTCATACTGATTTAAGTTCACTTACAGGTGAACGTATGATGATATTTAAAATGCATCAAAATATTGAAGTATTATTTAATAAGTAAGAAAAGCCCATATATCAATAATGAAATCCTTTTTATAAAATGAATATAAAAAATTAAATCTAGTGTAAAGAAAAGTTCATTAAATCTTTACACTAGATTTACAATGATAGTTTAATATTCATAATGGTTACAATAACTTTAAAGAGGTGTCTTATGGAACTGTCGGCTTTAGAAATTATCTTTACATTTATTGGTGGTTTAGGTATTTTTCTATATGGTATTAAGCAAATGGGTGATGGCTTACAAGCAGCAGCAGGAGATAGGTTAAGAAGTATATTAAATAGATTAACGAGCAATCCACTAATGGGCGTACTAGCAGGTATGATTGTTACGGTATTGATACAGAGCAGTTCGGGAACAACAGTTATTACTATCGGGTTAGTAAGTGCAGGATTTATGACGATGAGACAAGCCATTGGTGTTGTCATGGGTGCTAACATAGGAACTACAGTAACAGCATTTATTATCGGTATTAATATTGGAGACTATGCTTTACCAATACTAGCATTAGGTGCTTTTTTAATATTCTTCATTCAAAAACGTAAAGTTAAAAATATTGGTATGATTTTCTTCGGATTTGGTTCACTATTCTATGGACTCGAGTTAATGAGTGGTGCAGTTAAACCATTGGCAGACTTAGATGGATTTAAACAGATCATGTTAGATATGTCTTCGAATCCATTTTTAGGCGTAGCAGCAGGTACGTTCGTAACTTTAATTGTACAAAGTTCAAGTGCTACAATTGGTATTCTTCAAGGATTCTTTGCGAATGATTTAGTATCATTGCATGGTGCTTTACCAATTTTACTCGGAGACAATATTGGTACAACGATAACAGCAGTACTAGCAAGTTTAGCAGGTTCGATAGCAGCAAAACGCGTAGCAGTCGTACATGTTATGTTTAACGTGATTGGTGCAGCAATATTCTTATTAATATTGCCATTTTATGAAGCGGCAATGCAATGGGTTCAACATGCATTGAACTTAAACCCTAAAATGGTTATTGCATTTGCACATGGAACATTTAACGTAACAAATACACTCATTCAATTACCATTTATATTCGCATTAGCTTGGATTGTAACGAAGATTATTCCAGGTGAAGATTTAAATGAAAAATATAAACCAAAATATTTAGATAATAATTTAATTAATAGAGCACCGAGCATAGCACTACAAGAAGCACAAAATGAAATACAAAACATCGGTAAAATGACAGTTTCAATGTTAAATAATGTTGAAAACATAGATGATAAATCTATAAAAAAACATAAACAAAAACATGTAGCAGTAGATAACATGTACGATAATGTAAGACAGTATTTAAATAAATTATCAGAGAAAAAGTTATCTGCTAAAGATGCTGAAAGATTGTCAGTGTTATATGATGTAAATAGAACGATATTAAAAGTTTCGTCATTAACAGAAAATTATTTAGAAGAACTTCAGAAAAAACAATCGGCAGATATCCATATATCTGAAAAAGCAGAAAAAAGCATCGGTCAATTATATAATCACGTCAAAGTATCGTATGAAAAAACATTCGAAGTATTCGACGTTTATGATTATATTAAAAAAGATGAAGTCGTTAAAAGAAGTGAAGATTCTTATTTATTAGAACACGAGTTACGTAAAAAACACATTAAACGATTAAGTTCCGGAGAATGTTCTCCAGAAGGCAGCCTTGTTTATATAGATATGATTTCCGTTCTTGAAAGAATCGGTTATCACTCAAGAAATATATCTGAATCTATGATCAATTTAGGTGAAGACACATATACACAAACATCAGAAGTTAGATTATAAAAGTAAAGATAGGCTGAGACATTAACATCTCAGATTAATATAAAAGAGCGCAAATTCTTATTTTCGAAGAATTTGCGCTCTTTTTATTTTTTATTATTGGCTGAGGTTGGTGTGTTTGGCGGGAGCGGGGTCTGAATGTAGCTTGTTTGGTAAGTCTTGCAACATTCGGAGCTTCTATGTAGCTTGTTTGGTCAGTCTTGCAACATACAGACGTTCTATGTTGCTTGTTTGTGTAGTCTTGCAACATACAGCATGTACTTAAAAGAACAAACGAAAAAATATAAGAAAAATGAATATTCCTCGCGATTTTGTGAAGTGCTGACGCCCGGGGGAATAGTATGAGAGAGAGACTACAGGCTCGAACCATACCCCTAGGCAAGCATGCACGAACAAAATCGTAAGATTTTAATATATATAAAGATGTTTTCACTAGTCTATAACCTAATGAAGACATCTTTTATTTTAAGTGAAAATATTTTTAGCTTATGAAAATATATACAGATGTGAAATATAAGTGTCTATACAAGGGTTATTCATTGGTCTTTGATCTTTTTTATCTTAACATAGTTATATAAACAAAAATGTAAGCGATTTCTAAAAATTAAAATTAATTTTTAGAAATACATAAAAGGGGCTGTACGTATGAGTTTAAATGTTGGAATCATTGGTTGTGGTGGTATCGCAAACGGTAAGCATTTACCTAGTTTGCAGAAAATAAATGAAGTGAACATTGTTGCTTTTTGTGATATTGAAGTTGAAAAAGCGCAAGTTGCTGCTGAACAATATGGAACTGATAACGCGAAAGTTTACGAAGATTATAAATTATTGCTGGAAGATGATTCTATTGATGTTATTCATGTATGTACACCAAATAGTTCTCATAAAGAATTAACGGTTGCTTCTCTCGACGCAGGTAAACATGTTATGTGTGAAAAACCTATGGCTAAGACGACAGAAGAAGCGAGAGATATGATTGAAGCGGCTAAACGTAACGGTAAAAAGTTAACAATTGGTTACCAAAATCGTTTCAGACCTGACAGTCAATATTTACGTAAAGCAACCCAACGTGGTGACTTAGGTGATATTTATTACGGGAAAGCTCAAGCTATCCGTAGAAGAGCAGTACCGACTTGGGGTGTATTTCTTGATGAAGAAAAACAAGGCGGCGGACCTTTAATCGATATTGGCACACATGCTTTAGATTTAACATTATGGATGATGGATAATTATGAGCCTGAATCAGTCATGGGTTCAACTTTCCATGAGTTAGGTAAAAAAGAAAATGCAGCAAATGCATGGGGACCGTGGGATCCTAAAAAGTTCACTGTTGAGGACTCAGCTTTTGGATTTATTAAAATGAAAGATGGCTCTACGATTATTCTCGAATCAAGTTGGGCTCTCAATTCATTAGATGTGGATGAAGCGAAATGTGCACTTTCAGGAACTGAAGGTGGCGCTGATATGAAAGATGGTTTAAGAATTCATGGTGAAAATTTCGGCTCTTTATATACTTCAAATATAGAGCTTGAAAATAAAGGCGTCGATTTTTATGAAGGTGAAACAGTTGATGAGGCTGAAGTAGAAGCGCGTAGTTGGATTGATAGCATTCTGAATGACAGTGAACCAGTTGTTAAACCAGAAGAAGCGATTATCATCACTCAAATATTAGAAGCACTTTACGAATCTGCTAAAACAGGTAAAGCTGTTTATTTTGATTAATAAAAAGGGGATATCGATATGAACATAACAGTATGGAACGAATTTAGACATGAAGTAGAAAGTGAAGCAATTAAAGCTGTCTACCCTGATGGTATTCACAATGTTATAGCAGGTTTTTTAAGTAAGGATTATAAAGTTAAAACTGCAACATTAGATGAAGCTGAACACGGTTTAACGGATGAAGTATTAGCGCATACAGATGTCTTAATTTGGTGGGGACATAAAGCACATGATGAAGTAAAAGATGAAATTGTAGCTAAAGTTAAGCAACGTGTACTAGATGGTATGGGACTTATTGTGTTGCATTCAGGTCATTTTTCGAAAATATTCAAAAGTTTAATGGGTACAACGTGTGATTTGAAATGGCGTGAAGCTGACGACAGAGAAAGACTTTGGGTAGTTGATCCAACACATCCTATTACAGAAGGTTTAGATTCGTACATTGAGCTCGAAAAAGAAGAAATGTATGGTGAACATTTCGATATTCCTGCACCTGATGAAACAGTATTTATAAGTTGGTTTGAAGGAGGAGAAATCTTTAGAAGTGGTGCGACATTTAAACGGGGCAATGGTAAGATTTTCTACTTTAGACCAGGACATGAAAGTTATCCTACTTATTATAATGAGCAAATCCAGCAAGTTATTAAAAATGCTGTTGAGTGGGCACGCAATCGAAACACACCGAAACATCAATATGGCAACGCTCAACCACTAGAAGAAATTAGTGAAAAATAAAATAGGAGACTTCAATTATGAATAAACTCAAACTAGGTGTCATTGGTGTTGGTGGAATCGCACAAAATAGGCATATACCAGCTTTTCAAAAATTAAATCACTTAGTAGAAATAGTAGGTGTGCAAGATATTAATGAGGCGTTATCTCAGAAAGTAGCATCTCAATTTCATATTTCGAATGTTTTTACTGAATATGAAGAAATGTTTAGTGAAGTGGATGCGGTTGTTATATGCACACCGAATAAATTTCATGCTGAAATCAGCATTGCAGCTTTAAATGCGGGTGTGCATGTATTTTGTGAAAAACCAATGGCGATGAATCGAGAAGAATGTGATGCCATGATAGAAGCGTCGAAAAAATCTGGTAAGTTATTAGCAATTGGATATCATTATCGTTTTACAGATGCGGCTATTACTGCTCATCGTGCAATTGAAGAAGGTGTTGTTGGAGATCCACTTGTAACAAGGGTACAAGCGTTGCGCAGACGTAAAGTACCAGGTTGGGGTGTCTTTACAAACAAAGAACTTCAAGGTGGAGGAAGCCTTATAGATTATGGATGTCATTTATTAGATCTTGCTATGTGGCTACAAAATAATGCCCAACCAGTAGAAGTGTTAGGTAAGACTTATAACCGTTTAAGCAAAACACCAAACCAAATAAATGACTGGGGTGCTTTTAACCATGAAACATTTGAAGTAGATGACCATGTTTCTACTTTTATAACTTTTGATGATGGTTCAACGATGCAGTTTGAATGTTCATGGTCGGCGAATATTAAAGAAGATAAAATTCATTTAAGCATGTCCGGAGTTGAAGGTGGTCTCAATGTGTATCCATTTGAAATATATCAACCTCGATTTGGAACGTTCTTTAATGAACAAGCATATGCCGAACATAATGAAGACGAGGCAGCACAAAGACAAGCTTTAAATTTCGTTAATAGTTGTTTAGGTTTAGAAGATTTAATTGTGAAGCCGGAAGAAGCTCAGCGTGTAAGTTCATTAATAGATGCGATTTATCAAAGTAGTGAAGAAGGCAGAAGTGTAAGAATAAAATATTAACAAATTTCTAAGGGGTGTTACATATGAAAATTGGTGTATTTACAGTGCTTTTTCAAGATAAAACATTTGAAGAAATGTTAGATCATGTAGCGAATTCTGGTTTAAAAATGGTCGAAATAGGAACAGGTGGTAACCCAGGAAATCATTTTTGTAATTTAGATGAATTATTAGAAAATGAAGACAAAAGATCAGCATTTATGGATGCCATCACACAAAGAGGTTTGGAAATTAGTGCGTTTAGTTGCCATGACAATCCCGTATCACCTAATAAAGAGCATGCTAAACAAGCACATGAAACATTTATTAAAACGGTCAAATTAGGTTCAATATTAGGTGTACCAGTAGTAAACACTTTTTCAGGGATACCAGGATCAGATGAAGATTCAAAGCATCCTAACTGGCCTGTAACACCTTGGCCAACAGCATATTCTGAAATTCTAGAATGGCAATGGGAAGAAAAATTAATCCCATATTGGAAAGAAGCGGCTCAGTTTGCTAAAGACCACAATGTTAAAATAGGTATTGAATTACATGCAGGATTCTCAGTGCACACACCATATACGTTGCTGAAACTAAGAGAAGCAACAAATGATGCAATAGGTGCAAACTTAGACCCGAGTCATCTTTGGTGGCAAGGCATAGATCCAATAGCAGCAATTAAAATATTAGGCAAAGCCGATGCAATTCATCACTTCCATGCGAAAGATACTTATATCGATCAAGAAAATGTCAACATGTATGGATTAACAGATATGCAACCGTATAGTTCAGTCCAATCAAGAGCATGGACGTTTAGAACAGTCGGTTATGGACATAGCCCGCAAGTATGGGGAGATATAATAAGCGCATTAAGAATTAATGGATATGACTATGTCGTAAGTATAGAACACGAAGATCCAATTATGTCAGTCGAAGAAGGATTCCAAAAAGCAGCCCACAACCTTCAGACAGTCAACATAAATGAATCACTAGATAATATTTGGTGGGCATAACAAAACCACAGCTTCAGCTTGTTTCAAAACTCGCTGAAGCTGTGGTTTTTAGTTTGAGATGACTTGGTCTTGGTGCCTAAGTCGTGAGTTAAGTCTGAAGTTGATCCAAGACATAGCCGAAGTCGTGAGTTAAGTCTTGAGTTAATCCAAGACATAGCCAAAGTCGTGAGTTAATTCCGAAGTTAATCCAAGACATAGCCGAAGTCTGGAAATGATAATTTAATAATGTACACTTTTGATTGTTTAAGTCCAAAGTTAATCCAAGACATTACCTAATCAATGGATGAGTCATAGATAATAATGAAATGTATGACGACCTTCTTTTTTAAAGTGTTTATTGCATATCTATTCCCTCCACACCAGGCTTCCGCTTCTTTCAATGTAAATGGCTCATTTTTCAATACGTATAATTCTTTCAAGTTTTCTAAATATAGTGATTGTCTTGTAGTGGTTGTTGAACAATACATACATTGCCCGTGTCTCATGCGTTCGTCTATGTTTATATGTCCTACTTTTCTACAGTGGGGACATCTTAAACCTGGGGTTATTTTAGCGAATGGGATTAAGCTTTTAGGATAGATTTGTGAAGAATCTTGTTGCAGAGTTTTGATTTTATTCAATATAGATTTATTTTCGTGAGTTTTATAATTTTTAAATAACTTTGGGATTTTGTGTAGTTCTGTTGGGAGTAACACTTGATTTCGATTTGGGATTTCTGTGTGAATTGTAAAAGTGGGATTGGTAAAGATGAGATATGATTCGATTTCACGGTTGATATGAAGTTTGGATTTCATCATTTCGAGTTCATATTCTGCCCTCCTCATCTGCTGAAAAGGTGTTGGGAATATGTTTCCGTAGCTATTTTTCATTTGATTATCAACAATATAGTAGTCGCCATGATAGTGTTTAATTTCTAGATTGATCATTTTTTCATCATCTACAACTAGAAAATCAATTTGAACTTTATTTTTAATATCTAGTCTGAGATTGTATTCATAATTTAATTTAAGTCCTTGATCTAAGATTGATTTAACGATTCTTTCTCCTTCTTCTCCTTTTAACTGAGTATAAATTTCTTTAGTTGTTTCATGTTCTTCTATACGATTATCAATCGCTTGGAAGTAAGTGATAGGTTCCATATATCGACCTCCTGTTTTTTTTATCCATATTATATATCATTATGTCTAAAGAACATAAATGCTTTTTTATAAAAAAAGTATAGCTGATTTAACAAAAACACTCATTCTGCAAAAAATAAACACAAACTCAAAAAATAAAAATCATTTTTGAGTTTGTGTTTATTTTTATCGCATCTAAGAAACGCTCGTTTTTAGAACCTATAACAGGTGTTGGTATTTTTTGAACAGTACGTGATTTTCTAAATGTACATGTTCGTGTGTATCGTGTTCTAATTTCTCTAATCGTTGATATACGAGTCTCCATGTGCCGCATGCTTCTAATGGAGGTTGATAGTCATTAGTGATTGAACGAATTTCCTTCAATATTTGTCCAGCTTCTTCGTGGTCATCAATAAGTGACATGATGGTTTCAGAAAGGTTATCTGTGTAGTTGCCTGAGGACGCTTCAATTAGTTTTGGAAAAGAATGTTGATCTTCGTCTTCAATATGTTGTAAAAGTGTTTGTTTCAGTTTAGTATATAAATCTTTTAATTCTAGTAAATATGAATGATTAGGACCGTGTACTTTAGCTAGTTTAGTAACATAAGGTGTAAGATTCTTGAACTCTTCTCTTAAAGTTTCGTGATAGCGAGATTGTATATATTGCATTAACGATGGTGCGCTTAAATATTTTATATCGATATTTCCAGTATGATCAGTTTGGGTAATGCTATTTAATTGGCTTAAAAGCGTTTCTAAATCAACATTTTTGTTATTAGAAGTTGCATGTTCTATTGATACATCACCTCCACAACAAAAATCAGTACCATATTTCCGGAAAATATCAGCAGATTTTGGGATATCTGTTACGACATCTGCAACATGACGTTCTTTAGTAATCATTTGAATGCCTCCTTTTGAAATAGTCATATATTTTAGCTTAATTATAGTATATAAAAAAAGTTCTCAATATTAGGGAATTCCACTAATATGACATAAGGTTTTGGAATGAGAAATCGGATAATAAGAAGCTTTTTAATTCACAAAATGAAAACGATTGCAAATATTTTCTATTCATAAATAAAAATTATAAAAAATAATTTAATATTTAAAAAATTAACCCTGAAATTTGATATAGTGTACATAAGGGGAGAGTGAGTTTTATGAAGAGAATTATTTTGATAGCATGTGCTTTTATAGGTGTAATAGTAGGTGCTGGATTTGCATCTGGTCAAGAAGTGCTACAATATTTCACAAGCTTCGGCATTATGGGAATATTTGGAGCTATCATAACAACAGCATTGTTTGCTTATGTAGGTATGATGCTTGTTTGGCTCGGAAGTAAAATGAAGACAGATTCACATAAAGAAGTCATACATAAAATAACTGGAAGATCCATTATTGGCGTTATCGTAGGATGGATTATTGATTTAGTTATTATCTTCACACTATTTGGTGTAGGTGTCGTAATGTTGGCAGGTGCAGGTTCAAATTTAAGCCAACAATTTGGTATCGCACCTATTATCGGTACTTTAATTATGACTGTCCTTATTCTTTTTGCAGGTATGTTAAAAGTTGAAGGTGTAGTTAAAGTAATAGGGAACATAACACCATTTCTTATTGTCTTTATCGTCATCATTTCAGTGTATAGTTTCTTCACTGTAGATACATCGTTTGCTGAATTAAATAAATTATCAGTGGCACATTCATCACCATTGCCAAACTGGTTTATAGCAGGTATTAACTATGCGTCATTTAATACTGCGGTAGGTGCATCAATGGCGATTGTCATGGGTGGTGCTGAAAAAGATTCTAAAATCGCTAGTATTGGTGGTTTAATCGGTGGTATTGCTTTAGGTTTAATGATTATATTAAGTCATTTAGCTATTTTCACTAAAATCGATACAGTAGGAGATCTCGATATGCCTATGTTAGGTATTGTCAATGAAATATCTCCTATATTAGGTGTCCTCATGGCGATTGTTATATTCGGCATGATATTTAATACAGGACTAGGCATGTTTTATGCGTTTGCTTCTAGATTTACATTTGTCGGTTCAACACCTTTCAAAATATTCTATACGGTATCTGTAATCGTTGGATTAGGCTTAAGCTTTGTAGGATTTACAGATTTAGTTGCCATTTTCTATCCGCTAATTGGCTATTTAGGGTTAGTACTCATATTAGCGCTCTTATATGCACCATTTAAAATGAAGTTTGGAAAAAAAGAACTTTAAATATCATGTTCATTATCTGCTGCAAAGGTTAACTTTGTGGCAGTTTTTATTTGTAAGTTTAAATATGAATATATGTAAACGCATAATCATAAATTTCTTACTGTGTAGTCTACAATTATAAGTTATACTTCAATAAAGGGTTAAGTGACAAGAATGGAGTGATAACGTGGAAAAAATAAGAGATCAATGGTCGTCTAAATTAGGATTTATTATGGCATCTGCTGGTGCTGCAATCGGTATTGGGGCAATATGGAAATTCCCATATGTTGCTGGTCAATTCGGCGGCGGTGCTTTCTTACTGTTGTTTGTTATATTTACGCTATTTATAGGATTACCAATGTTAATATCAGAATTTATAATTGGACGTTCTACGAGTAAAGAAGCGGTTGCTGCTTATGATTCATTGGCACCTAAATCACCTTGGAGAATAACGGGTAGACTGGGTGTCGTTGGATGTTTCTTATTACTATCTTTCTACAGTGTAGTTGGTGGATGGATAACGATCTATACGCTATTAGGTTTAACGGGGAACATTATTTCTGATGATGCAAATTACGGTCAAATATTCGAACAGATTATCGGACAACCTTTCACAGTGCTCATCGGTGTATTCGTGTTTATCTTAATGAACGTCATCGTCTTGAATTTTGGTATTAAAAAAGGAATTGAACGTGCGAATAATATTTTAATGCCTTTACTATTTATTTTCTTTATCATACTTGTTATAAGAGCAGTTACTTTAGAAGGTGCATCTGAAGGATTATCTTTTTTCTTTAGTTTTAATTTTGAAGATTTTTCAGCAGAAGGTGTATTGTATGCACTTGGACAGTCATTCTTCTCGTTAGCAGTAGGCTTTTCATGTATGGTTACTTACAGTTCTTATTTGAGTAAAAAGGAAAGCTTACCTACATCAGCTGCGACCGTATCGGCTATGAATATCGTCGTTTCAATCTTAGCTGGTATGGCTATTTTCCCAGTCGTATATGCATTTTCATTGGAACCGACTGAAGGACCCGGTTTATTATTCATAGTACTACCAAATGTGTTTAGTCAAATGGCATTCGGTTCAATATTCTTAACTTTATTTTTACTGTTATTCTTATTTGCAACATTGACATCATCTTTCAGTCAATTCGAAATCATTATTTCGGCATTAGAAAAAGAAGGTAAAAGATCTAGAACTAAAATTGTATGGATAATAGGCTTGTTAACATTTATTGCATGTATACCATCTTCATTATCATATGGTGTGCTTGCAGATGTATCTATATTCGGTAAATCTATATTCGATGCAACAGATTATTTAGTAAGTAATATACTTCTACCGATTGGATGTTTGCTCATAGCGGTATTCATCTCATTTAGAATGGATCAAGCAATCGTGAAAAAAGAATTCCAAATGGGTAATCAACTATCTTTAAAATGGTTTAAATTATGGAAATTCTTAATGAGATATATCATACCTATCATTATTATTATCGTATTTATATGCTCACTTTAAATTCGAAACGAAATCCATGAAAAGAGGTGTCATAATTGGAATTTAAACAGTTGAAGTATTTTGTGGAAATCGTTAGAAATGGTGGTATGACACAAGCTGCAGATTATTTGTTTGTAGCGCAATCAACAATAAGTAAAGCTGTTAAAAATCTTGAGAATGAATTTGATGTAACGCTTTTTGACCGTTCTCAAAAACATATTAAACTGACAGATACGGGAGAAGTATTTTATGATAAAGCAGTAGAATTTTTAACGTTATTTGATCATTTAACATTAGAACTCAATGATATATTTGAAGTTCAACGAGGACATATCAGATTAGGCTTATCACCGATGATAAAAGTGGATCTCATTACAGATAGTCTGGAAAATTTTCATAAGAAATACTCGAATGTTACATATGAAGTGACTGAAGGTGGCGGGAAAGCGGTAGAACACTATATCAATAAAGATGAAGTGGATATTGGTGTAACAACATTACCCGTAGACTCTTCTAAATATAATAGTATGCCTTTGTATAAAGAAGAGTTGTTTTTAGTCGTTTACAAATCACATAAGTTCGCTCAAAGAGCACAAGTTGCTATTAGCGAACTGAGAGATGAGGAATTTGTACTATTTCATGATGATTATTATTTAAGAGATATGATTATAGAAAATTGTCGTAAAGAAGGTTTCTATCCAAAAACTGTAGCGAAAATATCACAGCTGACTTTTATAAGCAATATGATAGAGAGGGGACTAGGACTTTCAATAGTCCCTCGAAGCATAGCAGAGCAAATGAGTAATGATGTTAGAATGATTGAACTTAAAGGTGAGAAAATATATTGGCATCTAGGACTCATTTGGAAAAAAGGTGCATACGTGAACAACGTTACAAATGAATGGATAATATTTTTAAAAGAATCACTAAAAAAGAAATAAGCAGCTTGGGAGATCATTCCCTTTCTTATAATAAATCACCCAATCCGTTGGATACATTTTCGGATTGGGTGATTTTTATATTTCTGATTTTTTCTATGTATTCCAAAACGGAATAGTTTATATCGATAATATGTATTTTATTAATAGTTCAAATGCCCCTATAATGATGTCTATAACGATTTATAAAAGGTTGTGTTTAAATGATGAAACTATTTATTAAGATACTATTCCAAGTATCTCTCATATATGTGATTACGCAAATTGGAAAATGGCTACAAGAAATACTGCATATACCGATTGCTGGAAGTATTGTTGGCCTCGCATTTCTGTTTTTCTTGCTATTAACGGGTATTTTGCCTGAGCATTGGATTGAAGTTGGCGCTAATAAATTGATTAATGTTATGATTCTATTTTTTGTACCTTCTATTGTTGGTGTAATGGATATCGCAGATCAAATTGGACCAAGCTACATCATTATGGTTGTGTTATTGATTATAACGACGAGTTTAGTTGCGCTGTCATCTGGTTATGTTTGTGAAAAGATTTTAAATATAAATAAAGCGAATAAGGAGAATGCATCATGATTATAAAAACAATTACAATGATATTGTTAACACTTGGATGTTTTATAATCGCTAAGAAATTACAACTTAAATATAACCATCCTATGCTTAATCCTGCGCTCATATCTTCAATCATGATAGTGAGCGTATTGCTTATTCTAGGATTCAACTATACAGACTATATGACAGGTGGCTCTTGGATACATCAATTTTTAGATTGTTCGGTTGTGAGCTTAGCGTTCCCTTTATATAAATACAGAAAATTAATTGTCGCGAACTTTAAAATTATCATTTCTAGCGTATTAACGGGTATTATGGTTAATTTTATTGTGATATATGGCGCCCTTTATGTAATGGGCTACCCTAGTTCGACTATTGTTACCGTATTGCCAAGATCGATGACGGCTGCAGTAGGTATAGAAGTTTCACATCAAATGGGTGGAACAGATACGATAACCGTTATGTTAATTATTGCTACGGGTTTAATAGGTAGTATTCTAGGTAATTTCTATATAAGTAAAGCTAGGTTTAAAAGTGATTTAGCGAAAGGTTTAACGTATGGGAATGCATCCCACGCATTTGGTACAGCGAAAGCATTAGAGACTAACTTGCAAGCAGGCGCGTTTAGTACAATTGGTATGATATTAACTGCAGTGTTAAGCGCAATTTTGTTACCTTTTCTCTACTTAATGATGACTTATATTTAAATTGTTAATAATAGTGAATTATAAAAGAAGTTATGGTGTAAAATCACTATAACTTCTAATTTTTTGTGAAAAATCATAGAGAAATCCATAATTTTAATATAAATTTTTATTCATTAATTATGTATAATAATACGAAATAAAAGTATGTAAGATTTATAATGTTTGTTAAATAATAACTTAACGCAACCGTTATAGCAATATTTGTAAAGATTTTAAATACTTGTTTATATATATTTATTCATAACAAGTGACATTCTTCATTGTATGTAATTTGCATTATTATTGAAAAAACTATAGTGTCTTTATTGTGATTTAAATCATCGTGTTCATTAATAGTGATTATATTGACGATGTACATTAATCGACAACGAGGAGTGTTCAGAAGTGAAGAAACATAAAGTAATGGACTGGTGGACATTTTACGGGACGGTCGCTGTATTGCTTGTAGCAGTTATACCGATGATGGTATTCCCAAAAGCTAGTCAAGAAGTTATAACAAGCCTTAATGACATGATCTCAAATTCATTAGGTCCATGGTATTTATTACTTGGCTTGATTGTATTTGCGTTTGTATTATACATAGCGTTTGGTAAATATGGAAACGTTACTCTAGGCAAAGCGAGTGATAAGCCTGAGTTTAATAATTTTAGTTGGATATCTATGCTGTTTTGTGCAGGTATAGGTTCCGATATTCTATACTGGGGTGTAATAGAGTGGGCGTTTTACTATCAAGTGCCGCCATATGGTGCGAAAGGTATGACAGATGAAGCACTCCAATATGCAACAATGTATGGCATGTTCCATTGGGGACCGATTGCATGGGCTATTTATGTGTTACCTGCATTACCTATTGGATACTTAGTATTTGTTAAGAAAAAACCGATTTATAAAATCAGCCAAGCTTGTAGACCAATTTTAAAAGGGCAAACTGACAAGTTTGCTGGTAAAGTTGTAGATATTCTGTTTATTTTTGGTTTGCTTGGTGGTGCAGCAACATCTTTAGCACTCGGTGTACCAATGATTTCAGCAGGTGTTGAACGACTAACAGGACTCGACGGTGAAAGTATGGTCATGCGAAGTATCATATTAATCATCATCACAGTTATATTTGCATTTAGCTCATATACAGGATTGAAAAAAGGTATACAAAAATTAAGTGACATTAATGTTTGGCTAACGTTCTTAATTTTGGGTATCATACTGATTGTTGGTCCGACAGTATTTATAATGGAAACTACTGTAACTGGATTTGGTAATATGCTTAAGAACTTCTTCCAAATGGCAACTTGGTTAGAACCGTTTGGTGGAATTGGAAACAGAAAAGAAACCAATTTCCCCCAAGACTGGACGATATTCTACTGGTCATGGTGGTTAGTATACGCCCCATTTATAGGTCTGTTTATCGCTAGAATTTCAAAAGGGCGTACTTTAAAAGAAGTGATATTAGGAACAATTATATATGGGACTTTAGGTTGTGTATTATTCTTTGGTATTTTCGGAAACTATGCTGTCTTTTTACAAATTTCAGGACAGTTTGATGTTATTCAATTTTTAAACCAACATAGTGCAGAAGCTACTATTATAGAAGTAATGCATCAATTACCATTCCCGAAAGTGATGATTGTCTTGTTCTTAATCTCAGCATTCTTATATTTAGCTACTACATTTGATTCGGGTTCATATATATTAGCTGCAGCAACTCAAAAAGAAGTGATTGATGAACCATTAAAAGCAAATCGCTTATTCTGGGCCTTTGCTTTATGTTTATTACCATTCTCTTTAATGTTAGTAGGCGGAGAACAAGCATTGGATGTTTTAAAGACTGCTTCTATTTTAGCGAGTGTACCGTTAACAGTTATATTTGTTATGATGATGATCTCATTTATACGAACATTAAATGAAGATCGGATTAAATTAGAAGAACGAGCAGACAGGCTCAAAGAAGTAGAACGACGTTCATTAAGAATCGTCCAAGTTCGAGAGAAAAAAGAAGACGATAATTTATAGATTGTTTAAAAAATGTTCGTAATTTTTGAGAAGAAATTACGGGCATTTTTTTATATTGAATTGACTGAAAATTAAAAAAGAACAGTTGACATCATACTGTGTATCGGGTATGCTAATCATCATAATTTATTATTTCTTAGTATTCTAATCTGTTTAAAATAATTTCCGTTAAATCGATGAAATTTTAGACAGAAAAAGGAGAGAAATAAGCATAAGGAGGACGTTATATATCATGGCAGAAGTGTTAACTTATGAACGTTTTGACACTGATCCTTTTAAAGATATTGATATTGACGATGAAACGAAAGGTGCATATCAAATAATTAAATGGGCATATGAACATTACGGAGATTCTATAGTATATTCTTGTAGTTTCGGGGCAGAAGGTATGATTTTGATAGATTTAATATCAAAAGTTAAAAAAGATGCGAAAATCGTATTTTTAGACACGGATTTACACTTTCAAGAAACTTATGACTTAATTGATCGTGTTAAAGAAAGATATCCTTCATTGAATATCGAATTAAAAAAGCCGGATTTAACATTGGAACAGCAAGCTGATCAATATGAACCAGCTTTGTGGACGAGTGATCCAAATCAATGTTGTTATATAAGAAAGATTAAACCGTTAGAAGAAGTATTATCTGGTGCGACAGCTTGGGTTTCAGGATTAAGAAGAGAACAATCTCCAAGTAGACAAAACACAGATTTCATTAATAAGGATGAAAGATTTAAAGCTATAAAAGTTTGTCCTTTAATTTATTGGACTTGGGATGATGTATGGGCTTATATGGAACGTCATGATTTAACTTATAACGAATTGCATGATTCCAATTATCCTAGTATCGGGTGCATACCTTGTACATCACAAGTTTCGTCTTCAGGGGATTCACGTGAAGGAAGATGGACGAATTTCAACAAGACTGAATGTGGACTGCATACAGCGAATAATAAACCTAAGTAAATGATCTAATTAAAAGATTTTAATAATCTTTTTTTAGTATAAAACATACTATTCCAATAAGAATAGTAAAATTGTGTAATTTAAAAATTGGACAGGATGAGGTGACATTTTTGGAATTAACAGTAACAAACAGCCCATTTAATCAAGAACAGTCAGAAAAATTAAATCAAGTACTTTCAACGCTTACAAAAGAACAGAAAGTTTGGTTTAGTGGTTATTTAATAGCGGCAGCTGCCCAAAGTAATCAATCAAGCGTGTCAGTTGTTGAACCAACTGTAGCAGTGAGTAATGAACCAAAACCAAAAACGAGAGACATTACAATATTGTTTGGTTCTGAAACAGGAAATGCTCAAGGAATAGCTGAAACGTTAGAAAGTAAACTAAAAGAAAAAGAATTTAACGTTAATCTTGCATGTATGGAAGATTTCAAAACGAAAGATTTAAAGAAAGTAGAAGATTTATTTATCATTACTGCAACTCATGGTGAAGGTGATCCACCTGATAATGCCATTACTTTCCATGAGTTTTTACATAGTCGTAAGGCACCTAAGTTAAATGACTTAAGATATTCTGTCTTAGCTCTAGGAGATGAGTCATATGAATTCTTCTGTCAGACGGGTAAAGATTTTGATAAGAGACTAGAAGAACTAGGAGCTGAGAGATTACATCCTAGAGTTGATTGTGACTTAGATTTTGATGAACCAGCTGAAAAATGGATGGAAGACATCTTGAATTCAATTGGACAAACATCAGTTCATGAATCTGATGAGCCAGTTAAAATTGATTCAGAAGATATATCGGCTACTCAAACGTATTCTAGAACTAATCCTTACGAAGCTGAAATACTTGAGAACATTAACTTAAATGGTAGAGGTTCAAATAAAGAAGTCAGACACATTGAGCTATCTTTAGAAGGTTTCAATGATTCCTTTGAACCGGGAGATTGTATTGGTATATTCCCTAAAAATGATCCGGAAGTAGTATCAGAATTAATTGAAACACTTGTTTGGGATCCAGATGAAAGTGTTCCTATTAATGATGCAGGCGATACGTTAAGTCTTCGTGATGCACTTACAAACCATTTTGAAATTACAAAACTTACAAAACCAATTGTTACGAAAGCAGCTAATATTTTTGGGAATGGTGTGTTATCCGAAAAAGTTAAAAAAGACAGATGGATATACGGATACGTTGAAGGTAGAGATTTAATTGATTTACTCAATGATTTCCCACCAGAAGATTTACAGCCAGATGCGTTACATCAAATTTTAAGAAAATTACCAGCTCGAGAATATTCAATTGCGAGTAGTTACCAAGCGACACAAGATGAAGTACATCTTACAATTGGTGCCGTTAGATATCATGCAAATGATAGAGATAGAAAAGGTGTTTGTTCAGTTCAATTCGCTGAACGATTAGAGCCGGGAGACACAGTACCTATTTACTTGAAAAAGAACCCGAACTTTAAGTTCCCTAAAACAAATGAAACACCAGTTATCATGATTGGTCCTGGTACAGGTGTAGCACCATTCAGATCTTATATTCAAGAAAAAGAAGAACTAGAACTTAATAATAAAGCATGGTTGTTCTTTGGAGAACAACATTTTACAACAGACTTTTTATATCAAACAGAATGGCAAGGCTGGTTGAAAGATGGTGTGCTTGATAAATTGAGCGTTGCTTTCTCTAGAGATTCAGAAGAAAAAGTATACGTACAACATAGAATCGAAGAAAATGGTAAAGAATTTTATCAATGGATTCAAGAAGGCGCTGCTATATACGTTTGTGGAGATGAAAAGCACATGGCTAAAGATGTGCATCAATCCATTTTGAATGTCATTCAAAAAGAGGGCCATTATAACGAAGAAGAAGCAGAAGAATTTTTAACTCAATTGAAAAAAGACAGAAGATATCAAAGAGATATTTATTAAGAGGGGGCATTATTGTGAGCACTCAAACTAATTTATCCGAAAAATTAGATGAACTGGAACACATTAAAAATAGAAGTAATTATTTAAGAGGAACAATTAAAGAAGGTTTAGCAGATGAAATCACTGGCGCGATAGCTGAAGATGATACGAAATTGCTTAAATTCCACGGAAGCTACATGCAAGATGATAGAGACATCCGTGACGAACGTCGTAAGCAAAAGCTAGAACCAGCTTATAGCTTCATGATTAGAGTTAGAGTGCCGGGTGGTACTGCAACAGCTGATCAATGGATTGCAATGGATGATATTTCTACAGAATATGCAAACGACACAATCAAATTAACGACAAGACAAGCATTTCAATTCCACGGCATTTTAAAAAGAAACTTAAAGAGTTCTATGCAAAGTATTCATCATGCAGTGATGGATTCACTTGCAGCATGTGGTGATGTAAACAGAAATGTTATGTGTAACCCGAATCCGTATCAATCAGGCGTTCATAAAGAAGTCGATCAACTTGCTACTGATATTAGTGATCACTTATCTCCACAAACAGGCGCGTATCATGAAATTTGGCTAGACGACGAAAAAATTATTGATACTAAAGAAGAAGTAGAACCGATGTATGGTAGAACTTATTTACCTAGAAAATTTAAAATCGGTATCGCTGTACCACCTTCAAATGATATCGATGTTTACTCACAAGATATTGGACTTATTTCAATTATTGAAGATGGCCAATTAGTTGGGTTCAATGTCACTGTCGGCGGTGGTATGGGTATGAAACATGGTAATACTAAGACATACCCTCAAGTAGGTAGAATGCTTGGTTACTTCCCTAAAGAAGAAGCAATTGATGTTTGTGAAAAGATTTTAACAATTCAAAGAGATCATGGTAATAGAGAGAATAGAGCAAATGCTCGATTCAAATATACAGTTGATCGACTAGGCGTGGATTGGATTCGTGAAGAGTTGAATTCAAGACTTGGTTGGGAAATTGAAGAGCCAAGACCATTTGAGTTTAAACATAATGGAGATCGTTACGGTTGGACTGAAGGTAGTGGCAAATGGCACTTTACACTATTTATACAAAATGGTCGTGTGAAAGATACACAAGACTACAAGCTAAAAACAGCTTTAAGAGAAATTGCTGAAATTCACACTGGAGATTTCCGTTTAACTCCTAACCAAAACTTAATTATTGCTAATGTAGACAAAAGTAAAAAGAATGAAATTCAAAAAATTATAGATAAATATAATATTACAGACGGCGAACATTATACAGGACTTAGAAGAAATTCAATGGCTTGTGTAGCTTTCCCTACTTGTGGTTTAGCAATGGCTGAATCTGAACGTTATTTACCTACACTTATTAATAAAATTGAAGGTCTTTTAGATGAAGCGGGCTTAAACGAAGAAGAAATTACAATTCGTATGACAGGTTGTCCTAACGGATGTGCGAGACCAGCATTAGCTGAAATTGCATTTATCGGTAAAGCACCAGGTAAATACAACATGTATCTTGGTGGTGGATTCACAGGAGACCGTCTAAACAAACTATATAAAGAAAATATTGGTGAAGATGAAATTTTAGAAAGTTTAAAACCAATTCTTATTCAATACGGTAAAGAAAAAAATGATGGAGAACACTTTGGAGACTATGTTATCCGTAAAGGCATTATTAAAGAAGTGCATTCAGGACAAGACTTTCATAGTTAATCAAAAAATGGGGTGAAAGAATGGGCAAAGTATTCTTGGTTGGTGCTGGACCGGGCGATCCAGATCTAATAACAGTTAAAGGTATTAAAGCAATTAAACAGTCTAACGTCATTCTTTACGATCGACTCGTTAATAAAGCGTTGCTTGATTATGCGACTGAAGATACAAAAATGATTTACTGCGGAAAAAGCCCTGACAATCACTCATTAACACAAGATGAAATTAATGAGTTACTTGTGAAATTATCTTTAGAAGGTTATACCGTTACACGACTAAAAGGTGGAGATCCCTTCATATTCGGTCGTGGCGGTGAAGAAGCAGAAACATTAAAAAATTATGACATCCAATTTGAAGTTGTTCCAGGTATTACAGCTGGTGTTGCAGCACCAGCTTATGCCGGAATTCCTGTAACTCATAGAGATTACAGTTCGTCAGTTGCTTTTATTACAGGTGTAATGAAAGATTCGGTTGATGAAGATGAATATTGGAAACATTTAGCTTTAGGTCCTGAAACGCTTTGTATTTATATGGGTGTCAAAAAGCTGCCAGAAATTAAACGATTGTTAGTAAAACATGGTAGAAGTTCTGATACACCTGTTGCATTAATACATTGCGGCACATCAAATCATCAAGTAACGGTTACTGGAACTTTAGATGATATTATAACGAAATCTAAACATATAAAAAATCCTGCAATGATCGTCATAGGAGAAGTTGTAAAACTAAGAGAAAAGATGAGTTGGTTTGAGGAAGTAGCAGACGAACAACATGTTCCACAACTTATTTATTAATACTGGAGGGATACAATGATAGGCGTATTATATGTCAGTCATGGTAGCAGAATTAAAGAGGCGACAGATGAGGCTATTTCTTTTATTGAATCCGTTAAAAAGAAAATAGATATTCCACTACAAGAAATTTGCTTCTTAGAGTTAGCACAACCTGATATTCAGCAAGGTGTAAAAAAATTAATAGACAAAGGTGCTACTGAAATATCTGTTATACCAGTATTATTGCTCAGCGCAGGTCATTATTTTAAAGATATACCTAATGAAATTGACGAAATAAAGAAATCATATCCAGAAGTTACATTTACTTATGGAGAGCCTTTAGGTGTTCAACCAAGATTAACAGCTATTCTTAAAGCGCGCATTGAAGAAACGAATGTTTCACTTAAAGAAGATGTGAAATTGCTTGTTGTAGGAAGAGGAAGTTATAATCCTCAAACTCAAATAGATATATCAGCTATTGGTAATGCATTAAACGAAACGACTGAATTTGAAAATGTAGAAGTTTGTTATTTAGCTGCATGTGAGCCTTCCTTCGAAGATGCGCTACAAAGAGCGTTACAAGCAGAACATTCTCAAATATTTATAGCACCTTATCTCTGGTTCACTGGCGTTTTAGAACGCCATATAGAGAAAACGGTTAAAGAACATAATACGAAAAGTGACATTATCGTATGTGAACATTTAGGTCATCATCCTTCTATACAAGAAGCATTGAAAGACCGTGTACTTGAAACACTTACTACTCAAAAAGTCTGAATATATGATTAAAGGGTGATCTAAATTGGCATATGTTCCTCTCAATATTGATTTAACAAATAAGCAGATTAAAGTCATCGGCGGTGGAAAAATTGCTGAACGAAGAGTGAAAGCCTTGCTCGATAGTGATGCAACGATTCACGTCATCAGCCCAGACCTGACAGCCAATTTATATCAACTTTATCTTGATGAAAAAATAATATGGTATAAAAAATCTTTCGAATCAAAGGATTTGGATAATGCTGAACTTATTATTTCTGCTACAAATCAAGAAGAGGTAAATGATGTTATTAAAAAGTCAGCCCCTATTCATAGTCTGATCAATATGGTCGGAGATGCACAAGGTGGCAACGTTATATTTCCTGGGACATTAAAACGAGGGAAATTACAAATAAGCGTAACTTCAACTGGTGCAAGTCCGAAGTTAGTTAGTAATATTTTGAATGATTTAGATAAGCAATATCCTATTGATTATGCAGAATATGTAGATTTCTTATATGAATGTCGCATAATCATTAAATCATTAGACCTAGAAAAAGCAAAAAAGAATCAATTGTTAGAATCCATTTTATCTGATCAATATTTTGATGAAGATGAACAAGAGAAATTAACAAATTGGTTAAAACGACAACCTAAAAAGAGGGCAAGAGAGGAGTAGCATATGCGAAAACTAACGATATTTGCAATTGTGGGATTTTTAGCTCAATTAATTGATGGTTCTCTCGGGATGGGATTTGGCGCAACTTCATCTTCACTATTATTAACATTTGGTGTTGCCCCAGCAATCGCATCTGCAACAATTCATTTTTCTGAAGTTGCAACGACAGCAGCGTCTGGTATATCACATTTAAAGTTTAAAAACGTAGATAAATCTATCATTTTAAAACTTGCTTTACCAGGTGCAATTACAGGGTTTATAGGTGCGGGTGTGCTTAGTAACCTACATAGTGATTTTATAAAACCATTTATAGCCATATTTTTATTAACGATGGGTGTTTATATTATTTATCAATTTGTGTTTAAAAAACAACAAAACAATAAATTAAACAGTGGTAAGTTATCTGGATTTGTCCTTGTTCCTCAAGGCGCTATTGCAGGATTTTTAGATGCAATAGGTGGAGGAGGCTGGGGTCCAGTTAACACACCTCTATTGCTATCTCAAAATAAAATTGAGCCGAGATATGTGATTGGTACTGTTTCAGCGAGTGAATTTTTTGTAACAATTTCTACTTCGTTAGGGTTTATTATTTTCCTTGGATGGAGTCAAATTAACTTACTACTCGTTGTGGCATTAGCTTTTGGTGGTGTAGTTGCAGCGCCATTCTCAGCTTGGTTAGTGAAAACTTTACCAGTATATGTGCTTGCAGTACTTGTAGGCGGACTAATCATATTTACAAATAGCAGTGTATTATTAGGTAACTTTGTAAGCAATGAAGCAACAATCAACATAGTGAAAATTGGTATTATCGTTGCTTGGTTAGGTCTCGTCTTATTTACACTTTACCAACATAATAAATTTCCTTTCAACATTCAAAATCAAAAATCAAAAGAAGTAGACCAAATTAATTAATAGGAGTGAACATTGATGGTATCAACAACTCAAAAGACTAAAGAAACGATCAAGCCTCATGGTGGCGAATTGATCAATCGTCAAGTTAAAGGTCAAGAAAGAGAACAATTAATTGAAGAAGCGCAATCGTTTCCTAAGTTAACATTAAATCCTTGGAGTTTATCGGATTTAGAACTTATCGCAATTGGTGGTTTCAGTCCGTTAACAGGATTTTTAGGTGAGAAAGATTACGTGAGTGTAGTAGAGAATGTACGCCTAGAAAATGGCTTAGTATGGAGTATTCCAATTACATTGCCAGTTACAGAAGAAGAAGCAAACAACTTTGAAATAGGTTCAAGCATCGCTTTATATGGTGAAGATGATCATCTATATGGTGTGTTAAACCTTGAAGAAAAATATACTTATGATAAATCAAAAGAAGCTCAAAATGTTTATGGCACAACAGATGTCGATCATCCTGGTGTGAAACGTGTTTATGAAAAAGGCAATATATATCTTGCAGGTCCTATTCAACTAGTAGACCGTCCTAAGCATGATGAATTTAGTGATTTCCATTTAGATCCTAGTGAAACGCGTGAATTATTTAAAGAGTTAGGATGGAAAACAGTCGTTGGTTTCCAAACAAGAAATCCTGTTCACCGAGCTCATGAATATATTCAAAAAATAGCACTTGAATCAGTAGATGGTTTACTGTTAAATCCACTTGTAGGTGAAACAAAGTCTGATGATATTTCAGCAGAAATTAGAATGGAAAGTTATCAAGTCATCTTAAAACATTATTATCCTGAAGAAAGAGCGAGACTTGTAATATATCCTGCAGCTATGAGATATGCTGGCCCACGTGAAGCGATTTTACATGCACTAGTACGTAAAAACTATGGTTGTACGCACTTTATTGTCGGTCGTGACCATGCAGGTGTAGGTGATTATTATGGCACTTATGATGCACAAGAATTGATTGCTCAATATGAAGATGAAATCGATATTCAAATCTTTAAATTTGAACATGCATTTTTCTGTACAGTTTGTGAAAACATGACAACTGCCAAAACATGTCCACATGATAAATCCAAGCATGTACATTTAAGCGGAACAAAAGTAAGAGAAAAATTGCGTAACGGTGAGCAATTACCAAAAGAATTCTCTAGACCAGAAGTGGCAGATGTATTAATTAAAGGCTTAAAACAAAACTAATTTCTTTAGGAGTGAAACAATGAGCGCGTCAACAAATATCACATGGCACGATTCAGAAGTAACAAAAGAACAACGACAAGAAAGAAACGGCCATAAAAGCGTCGTTATTTGGTTTACAGGTTTGTCTGGATCAGGGAAATCAACAATTTCAGTTGCTTTAGAAAAAGCATTATTTGAACAACAAATCACATCATATCGTTTAGATGGCGATAATATTCGTCATGGATTAAATCAAAATCTTGGATTTAGTCCAGAAGATAGAAAAGAAAACATTCGACGTATAGGTGAAGTAGGTAAACTTATGGTAGATGCTGGTGTTGTTACGATGACAGCATTTATTTCACCGTATGAAGAAGACCGTAACATCGTAAGAAACATTCTTGAAGACGGAGAATTCATCGAAGTATTTACAAAATGTAGCTTAGACGAATGTGAGACAAGAGATCCTAAAGGACTTTATAAAAAAGCAAGAAATGGTGAGATTAAAGAATTCACTGGCATTAACGCTCCTTATGAAGAACCATCTAATCCGGAGATTGTTATAGATACAGAACACGAAAGCATTGAAGAATCAGTCAATAAAATCGTGTCATACTTAAAAGAAAAGCAATATTTATAAAAAGCTGTTCTTAAAATAAAAGGTCTCTTCATTAGGCTATCGCCTAGAGAAAAGACCTTTTTTATGTTATAAAATCTTACGATTTTGAAAGTGCATGCTTGCCTAGGGGCATGGTTCGAGCCTGTAGTCTCTCACGCATACTATTCCCTCAGGCGTCAGCACTTTGCAAAATCGTAAGGAATATTTATTTTTCTTAAATATTTTCGTTTGTTCTTTTAAGTACATGCTCTATGTTGCAAGACTCGGAAGATATTGTGCGATTCCGATAAAACCCAGCCAAATCGCACGAAGACTCAAAAAAACATCTCATCTCTAGACAGCCTTCTAGAAATGAGATGTTTATTTTTTGAGTATGATGTTTTTTATTGATTTCTACGTTCTGGTATAGGGAAATATTTATATATATCGCCTGTTTTAATGGCATTACTAATATTCGATAACCATTCGTAATAAACTTTATAGTCTTCTAACTGTGTATAAATAATAATGGCTTCTTCTTTAGTTTCTTCATCGACGTCATCTGCATCTATAATTTTTTGTAGCAATACTTCTGCGTCTTTTACAGAATCCATATTAATAGAAATTTCACGATCCCATTTTCTAGAGAAGAAGTTATTAAAGAATATAAAGAAGTCTTTCTCAGCGATAAAATGTTGCTTTCGGCTTCCTCTTGTAAATTGTTGTTTGACGATATCATACTCTTGTAGTTTCTTAACACCAGCGCTCATGCTCGGCTTGCTCATTTGAAGTTGTTCGCGCATTTCATCTAGTGTCATACTACCTTCAAACACCATCGTGCCATATAGATTACCGACGCTTCGGTTGATACCGTATAAATCCATCGTTTCTCCGATTCCATTAATTACGATGTCTTTAGCTTGGTCTAATTGCTTTTTGTAGTTATCTGAACGTACCACTACATACACCTCCAATAATTACTTTAATTGTACCACGAATTCCTATACATTGTAGTGACTTTTCCGCTACATGTCTATTAGTAATACTTGTATAAAGACAAGTTTTAAAAAGACTTTGAAGATTTGACGGGGTTTATATTTATATGCTACCATAAGTTTGTAAAGTTCGTTAAATAAAAATTTAACAAAGTTAACGGAGGTATTTTAAATGAGATATATAGATCGTTTATCTAGACGTCAATTTATAAATGGTGAGTGGGTAGAAGCTTCTAATAAAGCGATTCGCGAAATTATGAATCCATATAATCAAGAAGTTGTAATTTCAGTATCAGAAGGTACTAAAGAAGATGCCGAACAAGCTGTTTTGGCTGCAAGAAAGTCATTTGAAACAGGTGAGTGGTCACATGAGACAAGTGAGAATAGAAGTCAAAAAGTTAGAGCAATAGCAGATTTAATAAAAGAACATAAAGAAGAGCTTGCTGAACTTGAAACGTTAGATACTGGTAAAACGTTAGAAGAATCTTATGCAGATATGGATGATATTCATAACGTATTTATGTATTTCGCTGGATTAGCAGGAAATGACGGTGGTGAAATTATTGAATCACCTATCCCTAATTCAGAAAGTAAAGTTGTTAAGGAGCCTGTTGGTGTTGTTACTCAAATCACACCTTGGAATTATCCATTACTTCAAGCTTCATGGAAAATTGCGCCTGCCCTAGTAACAGGTTGTTCACTCGTTATGAAACCAAGTGAAATTACACCGCTAACAACAATTCGTATATTTGAATTAATGGAGCAAGTTGGTTTTCCAAATGGTGTGATTAACCTCGTGCTAGGTAAAGGTTCAGAAGTTGGTGATGTATTGTCATCTCATAAAGAGGTCGACCTTGTTTCATTTACTGGTGGTATTGAAACTGGTAAGCATATTATGAAACGTGCAGCAGATAACGTGACAAACATTGCACTTGAATTAGGCGGTAAGAATCCTAACATCATCTTTGATGACGCGGATCTAGAATTAGCTGTCGATCAAGCTTTAAATGGTGGTTATTTCCATGCCGGTCAAGTTTGTTCAGCTGGTTCACGCATAATCGTACACAACGATATTAAAGCACAATTTGAATCTGCATTAGTGGATAGAGTTAATAAAATTAAAATTGGCAATGGCTTCGATCAAGAAACTGAAATGGGTCCACTTATCTCTGGTGAGCATCGTGCCAAAGTTGAGAAATATATTGAAGTTGCGAAAGAAGAAGGTACTACAATTGCTGCTGGTGGTAAACGTCCAGATAGAGCAGATTTACAAGATGGTTTCTTCTTTGAACCTACAGTCATTACAAACTGTGATACTTCAATGCGAATTGTTCAAGAAGAAGTATTCGGACCAGTTGTAACGATAGAAGGCTTCTCTACAGAACAAGAAGCAATCGAGCTAGCTAATGATTCAATTTATGGTTTAGCTGGAGGTTTATTTACTCAAGATTTAGCTAAAGCAAACCGTGTAGCAAATAAATTGAAGATGGGTACTGTTTGGATTAATGATTTCCATCCTTACTTTGCACAAGCACCATGGGGCGGATATAAACAATCTGGTATCGGTAGAGAATTAGGTAAAGAAGGTTTAGAGGAATATATCATTTCTAAACATATTTATACAAATATAAATCCTGAACCAGTGAATTGGTTTAGTAAATAAAAACAACAATGATTATGGAAAGCGTAGGAGGATATTAAGATGAAGAAATCTTATGATTATATAATTATCGGTGGCGGAAGTGCCGGTTCAGTATTAGGAAGTCGTTTAAGTGAAGATAAAGATAAGAGCGTTTTAGTATTAGAAGCAGGCAGAAGTGACTATGCTTGGGATTTATTCATTCAAATGCCAGCAGCACTTATGTTTCCATCAGGTAATCGATTCTATGACTGGAAATATGAAACTGAGGGAGAACCTCACATGGGCGGTAGAAAAGTAGCGCATGCAAGAGGTAAAGTATTAGGTGGATCTAGTTCAATCAATGGTATGATTTATCAACGTGGTAACCCTATGGATTATGAAGGATGGGGAGCACCTGAAGGCATGGAAACATGGAAATTCGCAAATTGTCTACCATACTTTAAAAAACTAGAAAAAACTTTTGGAGCAGATAAATCAGATCAATATCGTGGTCATAATGGTCCAATCAAATTGAGAAGAGGTCCTGCAACGAATCCATTATTCCAAGCATTCTTTAATGCAGGTGTTCAAGCTGGTTTCAATAAAACACCAGATGTGAACGGATTTAGACAAGAAGGTTTTGGACCGTTCGATAGTCAAATTCATAATGGTAGAAGAGTTTCAGCTTCACTTGCATACTTAAGACCAGCAATGAAACGTAAAAATTTAACAGTACAAACAAGAGCGTTTGTAACAGAAATTAATTACGAAGGTAGAAAAGCAACTGGTGTTACATTTAAGAAAAATGGTAAGAAACATACAGTAGGAGCTGGAGAAGTCATCTTATCTGGTGGTGCGTTCAATACCCCACAACTATTACAACTTTCAGGTATTGGTGATTCAGAACACTTAAACTCTTTAGGTATTGAAACACGCGTACATTTACCAGGTGTAGGTGAGAACTTCGAAGATCATTTAGAAGTTTATGTTCAACATGCATCTTCTAAACCAGTATCAGAACAACCAAGTTTAAACAAATTCAAAATGCCTTTCATTGGTTTACAATGGATATTTGGTCGTAAAGGACCAGCAGCAAGTAACCATTTTGAAGGTGGAGGATTTGTTAGGTCAAATGATACCGTAGAATATCCAAATCTCATGTTCCACTTCTTACCGCTTGCAGTACGTTACGACGGACAAAAAGCAGATGCGAAACATGGTTTCCAAGTTCATATTGGACCTATGTACTCTAACTCAAGAGGTAGCTTGAAAATTAAATCAAAAGACCCATTCGTAAAACCTAAAATTCGCTTTAACTATTTATCTACAAAAGAAGATGAACAAGAGTGGATTGAAGCGATCAAAGTAGCAAGAAACATCTTAACTCAACCAGCCTTAGCACCATATAATGACGGAGAAATATCTCCAGGGCCTTCAGTCCAAACAGACGAAGAAATTTTAGATTGGGTTAAGAAGGATGCAGAAACAGCATTGCACCCATCATGTAGTGCTAAAATGGGACCAGCATCAGACCCAATGGCTGTTGTTGACCCAGAAACAATGAAAGTACACGGCATGGAAAACTTAAGAGTCGTTGACGCATCAGCAATGCCACGTACAACAAATGGTAATATCCATTCGCCAGTACTGATGTTAGCAGAAAAAGCGGCAGATATTATTAGAGGTAAAAAACCTTTAGAGCCAGAAGAAATAGATTACTATAAACATGGCGTACATCCTAAAGATGCAGGCATTATGAAATAATATAAATTTTAAATGATTGAATTATATAAAAAATCACCCTATCCAAAGTGAATTCTAATGGATAGGGTGGTTTTTGTTTAACTTGTACTGCCTTCCCACAGGGTAACAGGGAGGATATATTCTTTTAATGTTTCTTTGCTTTCTAATCTATCATTCAATACTTCAATGGCTTTTGATGATATTTGATTGATAGGTTGAATAATAGTCGTTAACTCTGGGAAAATGGTACGCATGAGTTGTGTGCCATCATACCCTATGAGTAATATATCTTCTGGTATTTTTTTATTGAAATTTTTAGCGAGTTTCATGATGATTGCAGCATCTAAATCATTTGATGAAAATATAGCTTCAATATCGGGTTGCTCTTCAAACATGCGATTGAATATTTGAATTTTATCTTTATAAGGTATATTGAAGTCGACCGTATAACAAATGGGTTCTAGATTATATTTTTCCATAGTATCTTCATATGCATTGCGGCGTCTTTGAGCGGGTGTGTTAAGATAATCTGGTCCTGCAATATGTATGATCTTTCTAGCGCCTTTATCAATTAATCTTTGTGTTGCGATTTGCCCACCTAAGTAGTTATCTGATTCTATAATAGGAATATCTTCGTTCATAATTTGGTCAATTGCAACGATAGGTAAATTATCATTTTTATATTGTTGAATGTTGCGGTTATGAGTACCAACAATGAGTCCATCTACTTGATTAGATAGCAGTTGGTTTAAATAGTTTGTTTCTTTTTCAGGGTCATTCATAGAATTACCTATAATGACTTTATAACCTTGTAAGTAAAGTTTCTTTTCTAATTCCTCAACGAGTTCTCCAAAAAATGGATTCGTTACTGTAGGGAATATTAAACCTATAATTTGAGTCTTTTTGTTATATAGTTGTCGTGCTACAGTGTTAGGTTGATAATTTAATTTTTCCATAGCATCATAAACTTTATCGATTGTTTCTTGGCTTAAGTAGCCTCGTTTATTCAATACTCTAGAAACAGTTGTCTTTGAAACATTCGCTAATTTGGCAACATCATCTAATTTAGGTTTCATTTTAAATTCCCCTCGATTCAGTATTTAAGCTATTAATCATCATTATATCAAAAATCAATATAACTTCATTAAATACAGGTCAACACAACAAAACCAAAATAAAAAGATCTCTTCATTAGGTTTTAAACTAGTGAAGAGATCTTTTAATTGTTTTAAAAGTCTTACGATTTTGAAAGTGCATGCTTGCCTAGGGGTATGGTTCGAGCCTGTAGTCTCTCTCTTATACTATTCCCTCAGGCGTCAGCACTTTACAAAATCGGGAGGGATATCGTTTATTATGCTAAATTTATAGATTTATGTTCTACTGTTCTGAATTGTAGTCTTCAGAAAGTGTATGCTTGCCTAAGGCTATGGTTAGGACCTCATGAGAGGTGACTATTAATATTGCATTGCTTTTTCATTTAGTTGATATAGATCGTAATTTGTTGCAACGCCATCAGAGGCATTTATCCAAACTTGTGGAACGTCTTCAGTATAATAGCGTTCTGTAAATACAGCTTCTCCTCCATTAATAAATATTTCTACTGAACTTTTATCAATGAATATTTGTAGTTCCACTGTGTTTTTAGCTGAGATTAGTGCAAATCGTGAGTCGTCTTTGTCTGGACGGTATAGTTTAAATTCATTTGTTTGATTATCATAATTTAAAGATAATAATAATTGGTTAGACGCATCTTTTAATTCGAATGAAGTTGTTATCTCTTTTCTTTCTTCAAACTTATGTTCTAAGTTCACTTCTATATGTGAAGATTGTTTTGATAATAATGTAGCCTCTTCTAAATATATATGTCCGGAATCCAATGTCTGAGTTCTAAGTTCCTTTAATTCATCGACAGGTTTCATATATAAATGATTATCGAGCAATACAAGTTCTCTTGGTAAAGTTAAAGCACCAGCCCATCCATCCTCTTTTTCAGGCATAGGACTTTCCCACATAGCCATCCAACCAATTAGAATTCTTCGGCCATCAGGTGTAGTTGTAGTTTGTGCAGCATAAAAATCATGACCATAATCTAACTCTATAAATCTATCATGACTAAATGTGGTCTTCTCTTCATTTAAATGTCCCAGGAAATAACCTGTTTGGAATAAATTTAAATATTCTTTTCCTTGCTGTTCAATCCCTTGAGGAGAGCATAATAAAATATCTTTATTATTTAATGAGAAGAAGTCTGGACATTCCCACATAAATCCTTCCTTTTCTATGCTTTCAGATTTGGCTATATCACCAATATAATCCCATTCCTTTAAATTATCAGATTGATACAGAATGACTCTGCCTAATCCATCTTTTCCTTGGCTTCCAAGAATCATGTAGTATTTACCGTTATCTTCCCAAACTTTAGGATCTCTGAAATGATGTGTATTGTCTTCAGGCTCTGATTCGATAATTGGGTTATTTTCATACTTTGTAAAATTCACACCATCTGTACTATATGCCATATTTTGATTTTGCCAAAAATGGTCTGGATCATTGTCTCCATAATAATGATGACCAGTATAAAACAAGTATAAAGTATCATCTTTAACAATTGCACTGCCTGAGAAACATCCATCTTTATCTTCTGTAGAACCTGGTGTTAATGCTATCGGCAAGTCTTCCCAATGTACTAAATCTTTACTTCGAGCATGTCCCCAATGCATTGGTCCCCATTCAGGACTATACGGATAATGTTGATAAAAGATATGATAATACTCATTAAAATAGCAGAAGCCATTTGGGTCGTTAATCCAACCAGATTTAGGCATAACATGATAACCGAGTCTATAGCGGTCATTAGTAATTTGAATTTGTTCGTTAGTCATTTTATTCACACTTCCTTTTCTTGTATTTTATTTTGACGAATGAAAGGATCGCCGTTTACATCTTCATCGTCTTTCTTTAATGCAACTACAGCAAATAAACCAGCTAAACCAGCGATTCCGGCAATTATTAAGAATGTTTGATTGTACCCGATATGATCTCGCATAGTTCCAAGAGGTGTAGATAATATAACTTGCCCAATTTGTGCAGCTATTTGAAAACCTATCATATATAACGTTGCAGATAATTTAGGATTAAAGTGCAACGTTATGTATCTAAACATTGGTAACATAAATAATGGAACTTCAATAGCATGCATCATTTTGATCATTGAAACAGCAATAGGATTGTAGAATAGTCCACTTAAACCAATTCTAGCTACCATGAAAGCAACAGCTAAAAGTAGAGTGTTTTTAACACCTACCTTAAACATAACGATAGGAATAACACCCATCATGAGCGCTTCAAAAAATACTTGAATTGAGTTTAAAGTTCCATACATTTGTTGTCCTACTTCAGGTGATGCGAATAATTTAGTATAAAAATCTGGGAACATTTGTTGATCATAAATTGTGTAGAATGACATAGTAAATGTTATAAAAATAATAATAATCCATAAATGAGATAATTTTAGTAATGAAAGCATCTCTTTAAAACTCGGAATAGCTGAGTCTGTTTCATCATTAGCAATTTCACTTTTAGCTATATTTTCAGTTTTAGGTTTCCACAAAATAAGATTTAACAATAATACCAAACCTAATAAAGAACCAACCCAAAAATTATATTCAGGATTTTTCACAAATAAGAAACCAGCAACTAACGCTGAAACTGCGTAACCGAAAGATCCCCAAGCACGAGCTTGTCCATATTTAAAGTCGAAAAATCTACTAAACCTTTCCGAAACAGCTTCGTAAATACCCGCTGCTGCCAGAAAACCAGATGATAAAAATAATGAACCTACAAAAATACCTGCGATAAAATGACTCTGTATTAAAGGTCCATAAATCCATACGAAGAAAGGACCTACTAATAAAGACATAGTTGCACAAAATATTAATAAAGATCGCTTAATGACGAGTCTATCTTGAAGAATGCCATAAAGAAACATCAAGAATAGAGTAGTGAGGGAGTTAGCAGAATAAATCGTTCCAACTTCACTCCCGGATAATCCGAGACCATTTTTTTCAGAAGTTAACCAAATTTGGAAGAAAGACCACCAAATTGACCATGAAGCAAAAAACAGTAATAAAGTAAACGAAGATTGCAAATAAGACTTGTTCTTAAGCGGTTGTAAATAGTTGCTGAAACTCAATTGTAAAACCTCCTTTTATTTTTGTAAGGGCTTTCTTATTGAGAATTGTATATTTAAAATAAACATATGTCAACCGGTTAACATATCAATTTTACTCATAAAGAGTTATTTATCGCTTGGAATATGGTGTTTATATAATATAATGTATTAATTAAAAAAAGAAAAAAGCATCAATCCATTTGAAATGGATTGATGCTTTTAAATTAAACGTTGAATTTATTAATTCTTATTCACTGAAGCGTCATAGATAGAATCTACAGCGTCTTGTAAGCCGCTATCAAATTCTTCTGCTGATTGTCCTGCGAATAGGTCAGTTACTAATGCGCGTGAGAAGCTTGCGATAAGATTGTCATTTTCTTTCAATAATTCGTTTGCTTTCTCTCTAGAGTAACCGCCTGATAATGCTACGACACGAACGACGTTAGGGTGTTCGATTAATGATTTATATTGATTTGGTTTTGTTGGAATTGTTAATTTCAACATTACGTATTGATCTTCATTTAATTTATCTAATTCTTTAGCAATTTCATCTTTTAAGATGTCTTCGATTGCTTCTTTATCTTTAGCGTTAATGTTAACTTCAGGCTCAATAATTGGAGCTAATCCTGCTTCGATGATTTGTTTACCAATTTCAAATTGTTGTTCTACGACTTTAGCGATAGCATCTTTATTAGCTTCTAAGATGTTTGAACGCATTTTAGTACCAAATACGTTACGTTCTTTAGCACGTTTTAGTAATTCGTCTAAACCTGGAATAACTTTCATTAATTGAACGCCGTTTTCTTCATCAGCAAGTCCTTTGTCGACTTTTAAGAAAGGTACAATACCTTTATCTGCTAAGTAATCAGAAGTATATTTTCCTTCTACTTCACGGTCCATTGTTTGTTCAAATAAAATGGCACCTAATATTTTTTCTGAACTAAAAGCTGGTGATGTAATAATACGTGTTCTCATTTCATGAACAAGCGTATACATTTCATCTTCATTGCTGTATTGATTTTCTTCGATACCGTAATCTTTAAGAGCTTTCGGAGTACTACCACCACTTTGATCTAGTGCAGCTATAAAACCTTTACCATTTTTTATTTTTTCAAATTGTTCTTGGTTCATTTTTTCCACTCCTTTAGATATTATTCACTTATTAGTATGATGATTTTTAGTTTTTATCGCAAGTCATACAACTTTTTAAGTTATTAAGCGTAAAATTATGTCGAATTTAAGAAGATTGGCTTACTTTCGTTTCATAAATAGGCCATACGTTTTATGATGTAGGTTAGGGAGGATTCTCAATGAATAAAAAATCAGCAATATTACTAATCAGTGGCTTAGCAGTTCTTGCAATTGCAATGGCAGCACTATTATTATTCTCAACACAAAAAAGCACATACTACGGCTACATGGAGAATGGTACAACAGCAGAAAAAGTAGTAAGTGAGAAAAATAATGAAGTAACAGAAAGTGTTAAAGTTGAACCAACGAAGGATTTCAAACCTAAAAAAGGTGACTTCGTTAAACTTATCTCAAATGATGATGGGAAAACATTTTATAAAAAAGAAGTGGTTACACACGATGATATACCACACGGCTTAATGATGAAAATACATGAAATGGATATGTAATATCTAAAGATAAAAGCTACCACAATTTTTAAAATTGTCGGTAGCTTTTATTATTTAAGTATTCTCTATTTCTTTATTAAATTCTTTAACAAGTTTAGTAACTTCTGGACCTATGATGATTTGAGCATTATGTTTATCTATTATAACAACACCATGAGCGCCAGTTTGCATAATTTTGTCTTTATTAATTAATGAAGTATCTCTAAGTTCTAACCTTAATCTAGTAATGCAATTTTCATATTCTATAACATTATCTTTAGTACCAATGTTTTCTAATATTTTTTTAGACATGTATCGGTACTGATTGTGTGTTAAAGATAAATCTTTCTCTTCGTCAGATTTTTCTTCATCAAAATTACTTTCTTCTATTTGACCTATGATCGGAACGTTTCTGTTAATGATATAGAAGTAAAATGTAACAAAGTAAAGTATGAAGAAACCTATTCCTACTGGTATAATCATCCAACCCTTATCTGATAATCCTAAATTCAACACATAGTCTATAATACTACCACCCCATGAGAAACCTTCTCTAATGTGTAGGTAGTATAAGGTCATTCCGGCTAAACCAGTATATACAGAATGTATAAAGTATAAAAATGGTGAAGTGAATAAGAATGTAAATTCGATAGGCTCAGTTATACCAGCAACTATTGCAGTGAAACTACCTGATCCCATAAGTGCTTTTGTATTTTGTTTATTGTATTTTGCAGCTTTTGAAATAGCTAAAGCAATGGCAGGTACGCCAAACATAATCGATACAAAATATCCACTTAAGAAATAACCTGCTGTTGGGTCACCATTTAAGAATCTTGTAACTTCACCATGAACCACTTCTCCACCAGACGTTTTGAAATCTCCCAATCCAAAGTAAATATAAGTGTTTAACACATGATGTAAGCCAAATGGAAGTAAAAATCTATTTAAAAATCCATTTATAAATACGCCTAACCCTCCTAATGTGACAAGGCTTTGAGCTAACCAATCAATTGATGATTGAGCATAAGGCCAAACTAAGAAGCTTATTCCCGTTACTGGTAGCATAAGTAATATAATCATGGTAATAGGGAAGTTCTCTCCAGAAAAGAAAGAGAAGACTTTCGGTAACTCAACATCTTTAAATTTATTGTAAACCCAAGCTGCAAGTAAGCCTGAAATGAGACCCCCAAACACACTCATATTCAAATCAGAATCAAGTATATTCAATCCTTCTTTTAGAATCGATATTGCTATAAAACCTGTTAGAGCAGGAATCCCTCTATCTTTAGTTTTTGATAATCCCATTGCTATCCCGATTGCTATAAGAATATCTATATTATTAAAAATTGCTCCTGATGCTTGAAATAGTTTCCAGTCCAATAAATCTTCGGAACTGATTCTAAAAAGTATACCTGCTGCTGGCAAAGCTACTATTGGAATAAGCATGGATCTACCAAGCTTTTGTAAGAATCTCATCATAACAAATGTCCCCCTTTGACATTACAAATCAGAATAATTGATTAAAGTTATTCCATTTATTTCATTAAATATTTCCTTCGCATGTTCACTTGTTAAAAAATCTAATTCTTCAATTCTTGGCATGACAAAAGATGAATGGTCTCTTAAAAACTTATCTATATATGCTGGGTGACACATGATTTCAATTGAATCATATTTTTTGTATTTGTCTTTAATAACTTCTAAAGAATTTAAAATAATTTCAGGGTGATATTCAAAGTAATCGACCATTTTATATTGGGAGTATTTATTTTTATTTTCTAAATTATTTCTTATAGGAAGTTGATATTCAGTTGCTAATTTTAAAAATACAGGCAGTATTAGCTCCAAATTATTAACATGATGATGACTATCAAGATGAGTGGGTGTTAAACCTGTTGATAAAAACTTTTCTATTTGGGCTTTCCATTCATCATATAATTCATTTACATCAATGTAATATTTTTGATCATAATGAGATATATTTCTAAAATCACCATTGCTATCTACTAAACTATATAAGTTTTTAGTTAGTGGCTTCCCACACGTTAAGGCTAGGTGAATACCAACCCCTAAACCTGGATTAGCTTTGGCTAATTTGATTGCATGTGTAAACCCAGGCATATTTGTTAGGCACGTTGTGGAAGTGAGTATACCATTCTTATAAGCATCGATAATTCCGTAATTCACACCATTTGAATATCCGAAATCATCTGCATTTATGATAACTTTCATATTTTATTCTCCTTCTAGTTCAAATTAGGCCAGTATTCTTTATTAGCTTCAAATAAATCGTTTAAAACATTTTTAGCTTTGTTTGTATCAATGACAGTTCTGTTTAAAACGAGCGCTTGTAATAATTTGTTATAGTCGTTTTCAAAATAAGCTTCTACGACTAATTTTTCATAAGCATATTGATTTTCTAACAGTCCTTTATAAAATGTGGGAATTTCACCTACTTTAAAATGTTCTGCACCATTTTTCCCAAGCAGAGCAGGGACTTCTACGAGAGCATCACTTGGAAGATTAGGAATGATCCCTTCATTTCTTGTTATTATGATAAATCTTTCTTTCAAATGATGTACAAGTGAAGCGGCAATACGGATCATGTATACACCGTGAATATCTCCTGAAATATCAATGTTTTCAGTATTATTTTGATTGATGATAGTGTCACAATCGTTAAACACTTCTTTTTCACGGCCGTTTATAACTTGTCTAGCTCGAGTGTTATTTGCAGATTCCTTTTGAGACAGTTGATTAGGGTAAAGATAATACTGTAAATATGTGTTTGGTAAATACTCCTCGAAATCCTGTACCATTTGTTTTGCTTGCTTAAAGGTTGATTGCCAAGATGGATCATTAGCAATTAATTTGTCTGTCGGTTTAAAGTCATTATTTTTTATAAGGTGTTTTAGTTCTGAAGTGTAATCATGACCATATTTATTTCGGATTTTTGTAAACCAACCAAAATGATTCAATCCAAAATAATCAGCTTCTAAATTCCATACGTCTTCATCCAATATATCTGCGTAACTTTTCATAATTGCGATAGGCATATCACATATATTTAATAGGCGATTATCATCAGGAAAAACTTTATCTAATGCCAATCCAACTATCGCTGCAGGATTTGTATAATTTAAAACCCAAGCTTCTTTATTAATTGAACGAATATCTTTAACAAGTTGAATCATATCTGGTATTGATCTCAAACCGTAAGACATACCTCCAGCTCCACAAGTTTCTTGTCCAACTAAACCATGTTGAATAGGAATTTGTTCATCTAATTCTCTCATTAGCAAACCACCCGTTCTTATTTGAACGAATATGATGTCAGCATCTTTAAAAGCTGTTGATTGATTAGAAGTATATTCAAACTTTTCTAATGAAGGGTAATGTTCTTTTAATAAAATATTTGCAGCTTTTCCTATCTTTTCTTGACGAGAAATATCTGTATCATATAACGTAATCTCGCTTAGTGGCAGGTGATTGGCTTCTTCAATTAAACTCATTAAAATACCTAAAGTATAAGTGCTTCCGCCACCCACAATTGTTAATTTACTTTTTTTCATTATTTTGTAACCCCTTTCACGTGTATTATACAATATGTATGTTAAAAATCAATACAAATATAATACATATTTATAATGTGTATGTTTTTTGAGTTAGAAGTGTTAAAATAAAATGTGAAAGTGAGGGGTTTTTATGAGTGATAAGAAAATGCCTTTATATCAAGAAATCATGAAAAATATTCAGGATTACATAAAAAGTCAAAGTCTTGAACATGGAGACGTTATACCGACAGAAAAGACTTTGTCGGAAAAATATAAAGTGAGTAGAGTGACTGTTCGGAAAGCTATCTCTAAATTAATAGACAAAGAAATATTGTATAGTGTTAAAGGTAGTGGAACGTATGTAGCTTTTCCTAAATTTGAACATAATTTATTTAAACTACAAGGATTTACTGAAGAGATGCAGCCATTTCATGATTCAATTAAAAATGAGGTATCAGAATTTAGTCTTATTAAACCTAATGCGCAAATACAAGAAATACTCAATATTAGCAATGATGAAAAAGTATATAATATTAAAAGAATTAGGAAATTAAATGGCGAAGCTTTGATTATAGAAAATGCATATATACCATTTGAGTTATTTCCGGATTTGTCTATTGAAGCAATGACCAAATCAAAATATGGATATTTAAAAGAAAAAGGGTATGCTATTAAAAAAAGAGTAGAAGAGTTTGTACCTAAATTGCCAAATAAAGATACAATGGAGATTTTTAACATTGATTCTAATACACCATTATTAGAGTTAAAAGCACATTCAATATTAAATAATGATGAAATATTTGAATACTCCGAAGTGTTGTATCATCCTAAAAAATATAAATTCAAATTAGAATTATCAAGATAAGGGGTGAGTATATGATTATTAGAGACAAAAAAGAGTCAGATATTGAAACGTTAGCTAAAGTTCATTTTGAGTCTTGGATATCTACATATAAAGGGATTGTTTCAGATAGTTATTTAGATAGTTTAACGTTACAATCGTATATTGAAAAACATCGTATTTTTAATGCGCCGTGTATTGTAGCTGAAATTGATGGCGAAGTGGTTGGATTCTTAATGTATAGCAAAGATAAAGATGAAGATACGAGCGACAAATGTGGTGAAATTATGGTGATCTATTTATTGCCGGCATTTCAACACAAAGGTATAGGCACATGTTTAATGCAAGAAGCAGAAAAACGTATGAAATCGGAATATGATCAATTAAGTCTGTGGGTGTTAGAGGATAATATACCTACTGTTAAATTTTATGAAAAAATGGGATTCAAAAAAGATGGTAAGTATGAGCTTGAAGAACTTGGAAATGTTTTACGTGAAACGCGAATGATTAAAAATTTATAAGACACATGACATAGAAAAAGGTGACAATATTAATGTCATCTTTTTTTGATTTTTACTTAATATTAATAAAAATATGATTAGTATTATTATACTAGGGTAACATATCAAGAAAGGAGGAATTAAATATGAGTAAAATTACAGATTCGCTTTTTAGTGCCTTAGATAGCATTATTGCTTTTATACCAAACTTGATTAGTGCAATTATATTATTAATTGTAGCTTGGTTAATCGCAGTAATTGTTAAGACGATTATTGTGAAAGGTTTAAGTGCAATTGGTTTCGAAAAATGGTTAGAGAAAAAGGGGTTAACAGAAGCAGGAAGTGGAAAATCAGAATCTGAAGGATTAATTCAGACATTTGGTAAATTAGCTTACTTCATTATATTCTTGTTATTCTTACCATCAGTGTTTGATGCATTAAATATGACATCTGTATCAACACCTATTAAGAACATGATGGGTAGTGTATTAGACTTCTTACCTAGAATTATTGTTGCGGTTGTAATATTAGTAGTAGGTTTATTTATCGCAAAAGTATTAGGTACATTAGTTAAAAACTTATTAACAAATTTAAATGTTAGTAAATACAACCACTATGTAAACTTTGGTGACAATAAAGAAAGTATTGATATTCCTTCAGCTGCAGGCTGGGTGATTTCAACAATTATTGGATTATTCTTCATTGTTGAATCATTAAATACAGTTAATTTAGAAGTATTAAACACAATCGGTGAAGCAATTATCGGCTACTTACCATTAGTAATTTCAGGAGCAATCATCTTACTAATTGGTTTCATTGGTGGTAACTTGTTATCTAAATTAATTAAGAGATCAACAGGTAACGCATTTGTTTCAGAAATTGTGAAGTACTTAGTAATCATTGTTTCAGTATTTATGACTTTAGATCAATTAAACTTTGCTCAAAGTATTGTTAATGTAGCATTCTTACTTATCTTAGGTGCAGTAGCAGTAGCATTTGCTATCTCATTCGGTATCGGTGGTAAGTCGTTTGCAGAAAAAACATTAGCGAAAATAGAGCGTAAAGCTGAATCAAACGATAAATAATATGTTTGTATAAAGAACAGTTTGGGATATAAATACCCATTATCAAAATAAAGATCTCTTCATTAGGTTAGGAACTATATCCTTAAAATGGTAACTTAATAAAAATACTATTTTCTAGGCTGCTAATTCCCTATATTTTATAGGGAATTAGCAGCCTAGTTTTTGTTGGATGATAACTTCATTATTTAAATTAATATTGGTTAATGGTATTGTTTGATTTGCTAATAATATCAAAAAAGGAGGAATTCTATGTCAATAATCTTATTATTCCTAGGGGTTCTATCAATTTCTTTATTAATATTTGGTTTCTTAAAATCTAATAATTTTATTAAATATCTTGGTTTCATAATACTATTTTTAATAGTATTTATAGTTGTATATTTTCTGTTTTTAACACCTCCAGAAAATTTAAAATAGTGATGAATTAATAGATTAACTAGAAAAGGTCATTTAATAATGTACGCTTTTGATTGTTTAAGTATGTACAAAAATGTCCTGGATTAACTATGGAATAAACTCACGACATGGACAATGTCTTGGATTAACTCCGGAATAAACTCACGACATAGGCGAAGTCTTGGATTAACTGCAGACTTAACTCACGATATGGGCGAAGTCTTGGATTAACTC
>NZ_JAJNIE010000010.1:0-114801 GCF_022387115.1 Mammaliicoccus sp. F-M27
GGTTGAGCCAATCACTCTTTGAAGTACTTTCAGTACTCAATTATCGGAATTAAACGTTGACATATTGTCATTCAGTTTTCAATGTTCATTTGTTATTTGTCTAAACAATATTGTACTAAAAACAATGATTGTTTTCAACTTATTTCTTAACTGTTTTTTAACACGTTTATAAATATATAACATTTAAACCGTATTAACAAGAGTCAATTTTACACTTTTAACAAAAACTTTAAATTGTGTTCGTGTTGTTGTGCTGTCGTTTTCAGCGACCTATTTATAATATCAAGTGGTGTTCTAAAAGTCAACGATATTACCGAACTTTTTTACAAAAAATTAAAAAACACAAAATCCAGGTGTAATAAACCTTTAATCTTGTGTTTTTCATCATAAATCACTTACTTTTCATACCATTCTCTTTATTTAGTTTCTTTGTTTTTCTTTCTTCTAAAGATAGTGCATTAAATTTTGGCAATGTAATAAGTTGATATGCGTTACATAATAATAAGCCAAATATCGTTAAATAAATCCAACTTGTATCTTCCACTCTTAAAAATGGTATAAGTTCTACTGTTGTCATAACGATCATAAAGAACATAGATGGAATCCATAAATTCTTTTTAGATTGTTTGTTTTTAACATTGCTTGTAATAATCGCAAAAATAATCACGACTATCGGTAGCCAAATAAATGAAAGTATTTGATCAGTACCACCAAATCTTAAAAATCTAAAATAGACTAAATCAAATATCGCAAATATCGTAACGACAATTTGTACATGTGGCCATATCTTTCCAAATATACCTATACCTAACTGGTTTATAAACAAATAGATGAAATATGCTAATTGACTTATAGTAGCAACTAGCAATCCAACAACTACAAACCATACTGATGCTGCAATAAAATTACCAATATCTCCTGCAAATAAATACTTCGTCACTTTATCATAACCAAAGACCAAAGATGATATATATGTAACGACAACACCAATAAGCAATGTGTTTCTATAAAATTGAATTAAATATTTTAAGGTCACTAGCTTACCTCCGCACTACTCTTCCATTGTTATATTGATTATATTTTTAGCAATTTGACTATATACTTTACCTAAATCTTCATTCTCTTTATATATAGAAGGAGAAAAATTATTTTCATCCCACTCTGGTTGACTTAAAGGAAGTTCTCCTAATAATGTTGTTTGAAGTTCTTGCGCTAGCTTCGCGCCTCCACCTTTACCAAACACATACTCTTTATTACCTGTTTCTTCACTTTGGAAATAAGACATATTTTCAATAACACCAATGATAGAATGATCTGTATGTTTAGCCATTGCACCTGCTCGTGCTGCTACAAATGCTGCAGTTGGATGTGGCGTCGTAACAATAATCTCTTTACTAGAAGGTAACATTGTATGTACATCAAGTGCTACGTCACCTGTACCCGGAGGTAAATCAAGTATAAGATAATCTAATTCTCCCCATTTAACCTCTGTAAAGAAACTTGTGATCATTTTACCTAGCATAGGACCTCTCCATATAACTGGTGCATTCTCTTCTACAAAGAAAGCCATTGAAATAACTTTAACGCCTTCGCGTTCAACAGGTATAATTTGTTCACCTTCTACTTCAGGCTTTTCTTGGATACCCATCATATCTGGCACACTAAAACCATAAATATCAGCATCAACAAGTCCAACCTTTTTCCCTTGTCTTGCTAGAGATACTGCTAAATTGACTGCGACTGTTGATTTACCAACACCGCCTTTACCTGAAGCGATAGCTATAAATTCAACAGGATTATCTTTAGATAGTAATCCTTCTATAGTTTGTTCTTCCATAACTGCTTTAAATTTATCAAGTGCTTCTTCTGACAATTCATCAAATCTAATTCCAACCGTCTTAGCACCATTTTCTTTTAATAAATCAACAATCTCCATTTGTAAATCTAATTGAGGTTGACCGCCTAATTTAGCAATGGCAATCTTCACACTAATATGTTCTTTCTCTTCTTTAATGCTTACCTCAATAATACCGCCTGTTTCTTTTAGTGGTACATCTACAATCGGATCATGTAATGCTCCCACAAGTTCTTTAACCTGTTCTACAGATAACAAAGCTATGACTCCCCTTCTTAAATGTTTATCTATCCATCTTTATCATTAGTGTAACAAAAAAAATATGATAATAGGTAGTTTAATGTTCAAAAAAACCACCTATTTAACAAGGTGGTTTTTGAAATCTTATTTTGAATGATTAGGTATTCTAGTATTGTGATGTTTATTTTCTGTTTTAATAAAGAATGAAAGTACCACACCAAAGAATACAATGATTGTTAATACTAAGAATGCGATGTTTATACCGTGTATCATTGCTTGTGATTGCAATATTTGTGCTTTATCGCCAGCACTAGCTGTTTCTAATTGTTCTTGGGACGGATTAAAGTTTTTAGCACCAATTGACATAATTGTTACTAATATTCCTGTACCGATTGAACCAGCAATTGTTCTTAATGTATTCATCATTGCTGTCCCATGCGATAAGACCTCATTCGGTATCGCATTTAAACCAGCTGTATTTACTGGCATCATAATCATTGAAACACCGAACATTCTAATTGTATAAACAACAATTAAATATACTAATGATGTGTCTGAGCTCAAGAATGCGAGCATCAATGTTGTGACTGTTATAATTGAGAAACCTATAATCGCTAGCCATTTCGCACCATATTTATCGAATAATCGACCTGTTACGAGCGACATTACACCTGTTATAATCGCACCCGGTAATAGTAGCAATCCTGATATTAGCGCTGTATAACCTCTTGCATCTTGCATATACATTGGCATCAATAATGATGGACCAATTAAAGATACCATTGAGAAGACACCAATAACCGTTGTTAACGCAAATGTTTTATATTTGAACACTCTTACATTTAACAATGGTGTCTCTAGTTTTAACTGTCTTAATACGAATACTACTAACGTAACAATACCGATAATGAGTGAAGCTATAACGATAGGTGACGAAAATCCTAGCGAACCGGCACTACTGAAACCGTATAATAACGACCCAAATCCTACTGTTGATAAAATAATAGATGGTACATCTAAATGTACATCTTTTGGTTTAGAAATGTTTGTTAAGTATTTCGCACCAAAAGCTAATGCTACAACTGAAAACGGAATAATTGAGTAGAATGGGCTTCTCCAACTAAAATTATCAACTAAATACCCTGATAATGTTGGACCTAATGCAGGTGCAAATGAAATAACTAAACCTGCCATACCCATCGCAAAACCACGTTTTTCTTTTGGGAATAAATTAAAGAGTACAAATTGCATAAGAGGCATCATAACACCTGCGCCCATAGCTTGTAGTACTCTTGCTAACATTAATATACTAAAATTAGGCGAAAGTGCTGCTACCAAAGTACCTATAGTAAATGATATCATCGCCATTAAATAAAGTGGTCTTGTATTAAATTTATCCATTAGAAAGGCAGTGGCTGGTATCATAACACCATTAACTAACATAAATCCTGTCATTAACCATTGTCCTTGGTTAGCATCAATTTTTAAATGTACCATGATTTCAGGTATCGCTGTATTTAATAAAGTTTGGTTTAAAATCGCCACAAAGGCACTCACTAACATCACAGCTACAACTAGATTTCTTTTACCTTTTGAAATGTCCTGAACATTCATGGTTTCAACTCCTTCCAAATATACCTTTGCTATTATGCCCTATTTTATTTCGGAAATCAAAATAAATGTTTCATCTATTTAAATTTTTGCTATCTGGATAGAATATCTCAGTACATATATAGAGAATCGTAATAATAATTAAAATTACCCAAAACTCAATTTTGATTTGTGAATAATAAATATGGACTGTGAAATAAAACATAAATGTGCTAACAGTAATGGTTAATAAATGAAAGGTCATACCTTTAAAATACGGATTATCATTTAATTTGTTTTTAAATCTGTCTAATAAAAATTCAATAGCCACTAAAGTAAAATAACCAAACAGTATATAACTACCGTAATAGAACAAGTTATCAATCATACTTTTGTTGTAATTAAATTCAGCCAAACCATAATAAATTAAAATTCTACTTAAACCGAACATACCAAATGAAAGTAACACAATGAAAACTGCACCAGACAATGTGAAAATACTTATAATAATCAATATGGACAATAATTGAAAAACATCAAAGCGCTTATTTTTCCTTTTCATACATTGTTACTCCCTTTAGATGAGTTTTCTTCGTTAAATACTTTTTGTTTCTTTAAAAATGATTGACCATGCAATCGTTAATGTTACAGCAACGAGCATCATATAAAGCATAATGTTTTGAATACCATAATTTAAAAAAGAAAGATCTAATACATATATTGAAGCTACAATTAACGATCCCGTTGTGCTTCCAATTGTTTTAAATAGTGTGTAAATCGACATCATTGATCCTAGTTGTTGTGATGGTGCTTCTTCTTGAACGACCACTACGTCTTTTGTATATACTGTTCCGAAAGATATACCCATGACAAATACTGCGAATGGGATAATTACAATCCATTCTACGCCAGTTAACATTGCAAAGCTGCCTACAAACATCGCTAAGAATGCAAGCATATAAATAAATTTTAGTTTTAATTTATCTAATCTACCTAATATGAATGTAATAAATAGCCAACCTACTGACATAGGGAATATCGTTAACCCACTTTGTAAAGGTGAAAAGCCTTGTTCATTCTGCAAATATATCGGCATAAAAATAGTATACCCCATCAACATCGTAGAATATATTAAGTCTGTAAATAGTACTAATATTATTTTCCTGTTGAATGCTTCAATCGGAACGAATGGATTTTTGATACTTGTTTCTACTTTATATAAACTGAAAACAAGTGCAATTAATATGATGAAACAAATCATTCTTACTATAAAAGGTATGTGCTCAGCTACTATTAATAAGAAACTGGCTACTACACCATAAAATATTAATAATCCTTTATAATCTAATTTCGTTTTCTCAACTGTTTCTTGTTCAAAATTAAAATATTTAATGACAAGCCACATTGATATTAAAGCTATCGGAACATTTATATAGAATAGAAAGCTCCAATTTAAAGATTCTAATATTGCACCGCCTAGTAGTGGACCTACAATACTAGATATTCCCCAAACACTTCCAACTATCCCCATTACTTTATACCTTTGAGGTATAGGAAATGCTAGCTTTGGTATAACTTGTCCTAAAGTCATCATGACACCTGCACCAAGACCTTGCACAATTCTTGAGATGACAAGCAATGGGAAACTGTTGGTCATCTCACTCAATCCACAAAATACACTACCAATTATAAAAACTGATATACCAAATAACACGACCAATTTAATATTTATACGTTTTACTAATTCACCAACAATTGGTGTCATAAATACGACAGCAACTAAATAAACAGTAAAGATTAGCGCGACTTCTGTATCAATATTAAAATCTCTTTGCATTGTTGGTGTTGCTAATGACACGATAGAAGTTTCAATAGCACTCATAAACATTATAAGTACGAGCGCCAACACAATCCCTTTATTCTTACTCATAATTTACACTCTTTCATATACAATTTTTCCATTAACAATCGTTTTAGTTGCTTGAATATTCGCTAACTCTTTTGGATTAGTCTTAAATGGATCTTTATCTAACACTGTAAAATCCGCTTCATATCCAGATTTTATTTTTCCAGTTCGATCAGTTGTTTGTGCAATCTCACTTGCTTGCGTTGTATATAAACTGATTGCATCAAATATAGATAATGCTTCCTCAATAAAATATGCGCCGTCTTCACCATAAGATTGTCTGTTAACAGCTGCATGAACACCAAGCATAGGATTAGGTGTTTCTATTGGTGCATCTGATCCACCACCGATAATAATACCTAAGTCTAACATTGATTTAAATGGATATAAATATCTAGCTCTTTCATTTCCAACTTTCTCTTGAACCCATGGAAAATCACTCGTGATAAATTGAGGTTGCACATCGCATATTACAGGTAATTTAGAAACACGATTTAATAATGTTTCATTCAAAGTACTAATATGAATTAATCTATCTCTTAAACCTTTAGGTGCTGGGTATTTTTCAATAGCATCTAATACCATTTCACAAGCTTTATCACCAATCATATGAACGGCTATAGCGCCATCATAATTTCTAGCTAGTTTAACTTTTTCATTTAATGCTTCTTGTGTATATATTGCCAATCCATAATTTTCTCCTGTTGGATCATTTGAATACGATTCTTTCATTAAGGCTGTGCTACCGCCAAAAGCACCATCGGCATAGAATTTCATAGCATCAGGTTCTAACCATCCATCAACAAAGGTAGCTTGTTCATCCATCATTTGTTCATAAACACTAAAATGACGTAACAATCGTACTCTAAACGGTCTTTGATTGTCCTTATCTCCAACAACTGTTTTATAAGCGTTCAATACATCTTTATAATCTTCGTAATAACCTAAGTCTTCTGTATGCGATCCCGTTATACCAAATTGATATAAATAATCAATAGCACGTTCTAAATGTTTAGTGAGTGATTGCTCATCTTCATTGGAAGCCAATTCTTCAAATGGTTCCATAGCAGTATCGTAAACCCACCCTGTTAATTGACCATTACGCTTTTCATACGATCCACCATCAGGATTTTCTACGTCATCTTGTATGTTTATCACTTCGAGCGCTTTCGAATTAACGATTGCTGCATGTCGACAAACTCGTTTAATAATCACTGGATGATCTTTACATAGCTCGTCTAAATCGCTTTTATCTAACCGAATACCATTTAATAAGTTTTCATCATATCCTTCAGCTACTAACCACTCACCTGCTTCGAGCGTTTTAGCTTTTTGCTTAATTTTTTCTTTAACGTTCTCTATATTTGTTTCACCGTTTAAAATAACAGAAGATAACCATACACCTGTGCCCATAACATGAATATGCGTTTCAACAAATCCTGGTAACATTGTACCCCCGTTTAAATCGATCACTTCAAAATTATTTTGATTAATCCCCTTTAGATCCTCTTGAGATAAAACTGCTTCTATAATTCCATTATCAACTATAACACCTGCATATGTATCTTCAGAATGATTCATTGTGTATACTGTTCCATTCTTAAATAACTTCTTCATCAGACCCATCTCCTCTTTAAAAATGACTTATGTTAATTTTACATATTTAAAAGCGAAAAAGACACCGATAAAATCGATGTCTTATATATTGCTGTTTAAGCAATTAACTTAAAGCAATACGTGTTTGACTGCCGTAATTAATTCTTGTGTTCTATCTTCACCAAAATAATCACGATACCTTTCATCCGCTTCATACATATTTATGATTTCTAAATGTTTATCTTCTGTATAATTTGGCCAACTATAAGTAAGCCATTCTCTATGCAATTCTGTAACTTCTTCTTGTCTTTCTAATGTAGCACCTTGCTGCACAAGTTCATCTAATTGCTCTAATAATTTCTTTTCAATTTGATTTTTACCTTTAATTTCACTTTGACTCATATCTAAGAAATTATCATCGGCTTGGTCTATTTTGTGACCACTTCTATCTTTAACTGTCTCACTTTGTATCTCTTCGTTCTTATTTAACTGATCACGGTGGAATGGTTCAAACTTTTTTTCATCTGACATGATTATATCCCCCTATTCATATCGATAACTTTCTTAATACTATTTATTTACCCGTTTTATAAAAATCTAACAAAAGAACGATCAACTAATGAATTTTTTCTTAGTTGATCGTTCTTATTCGCGCTATTTTAATCGTCTTTGTTCGCCTTTATTAATATGTTCATTGAACTTTTGGCTATTATTTCTTCGTTGATGTTTAACTAACATTATGATGATATAGACTAATATTAAACCGAATATCAGAGAAATGAACCCCATAAACTGTAACCCAGCTTGTTTGCCATCAGTAAATACAAAGTAATAAAAGAAATAACCTTGAATTAAAACAATAATAGTAAGCACGGTGTAATACAAACGATAGTTCATTTTTACCTCCTACATATAGTACATAATTGCTAGAAAATGAAATATTGAAGCAATAAGAATGAAGAAGTGCCAAATCATATGGAAGTACTTTTTATCTTTTTGGGCATAGAACCAAGCACCTATTGTATAACTAAGGCCACCAAATAGTATGAATAACATAAATATTAATGAAGTTTTGTTAATAATTGCTGGTAACATGAGCACACCCATCCAACCCATTATTAAATACATGGCCAAACTCAATTTATGATTTACATTTTTAGCTGTAGATTTATAAACAATGCCCCAAATGGTAATACCCCATTGTACAGCCATAATAAACCAACCTAACCATCCGCCTACTAATGCTAAAGCAATTGGTGTATAAGTTCCGCAAATAGCTATATAAATCATACTATGATCAATAATTCTCATAATATATTTTTGAGGTGAAGATGAAGACATTGAATGATAAACTGCTGATGATAAAAACATAAGCATAATGCTAATAATATAAATTGATACACTTGTTGATTTAAGTGCGCCATCACTAATATAACTTTCTACTGCTGCATATGGTAAAAAGAATAAAAGTAAAAATGCTGGAATACCATGTGAAACAGCATTCCCTACTTCTTCTCCAAAAGAAAGAGGCATGATATCTTTAAATGCTTCTTTAACTTTCCCATTTTTTCTTTGTTGAGACGTCTCATTATTTATTTGTTCCATTCAAATACCTCTTTTATAAAAGTTGATTATTTTCTAAATCTTTTTGAGCTGTTTCTATACTATCTTGTCCTTCTTTATTCTTTAAAGGACTGAATTCTTTATTTCTATCTACTTGTAGTGTAGCAAATGTATTTGCATATTTAAAAATATCAAAGTAGAATAACTCAAACTTTAATGACTCAACTTCAACTACGCTGAAATCTTCATCTAATTGCTTAAGTTTTTTAATAGCTAAATGATAAGGTAACGGTTTAGACGCTGCCTCTATTAGAAAATCAAGTTTAAACACATGAATGCCTATATTAGCATTATCAAGTTTATTGACATCTTCAGGTGATAATTCAGAGTACTCGAGCACACGTTTTTTTCCTTCTAAAGATACTAGACGACCTACTTTTTCATCATCATAAGCTTTAATTGATTTAGTCGTAACATCACTATTCTGTTCAACAGTGTAACCGACAAATTCTGGGTCTAACACTTTAACTAAAGCATTATCAATATTATTCAAGAATAAATACTCAACACCATTATCTTTCATTTCTGATAATGAATTTGTTTTATCTAATGATTTAAACACACCACCGTTGCCATTAGGTGTACGCATAATACGCTTATCAGTATTTAAAATCAACTTACCTTCAGTAGTTAAAGATACAATATGATCTTGCTTAAAAAAGTGAATATAATTCTTGTCATAATCGAAATAATTATGTTCTAAGAAAAATGATAGTGTATCTTTATGGTTAACGTCACTTGTCATAATATACCAATGAATCGGCGTGCCAACTTCATTCACTAAATCACGAAGTTGTTCCGCTTGTCTTTCAAATAAACTTTTATCATTAAAAGAAAAAGTACCTTTTGGACCTTTGTGTCCTAATCTTGTACCTTGTCCACCAGCCATTAATAAGACAGCAAACTTCCCATCTTTAATAGCTTTAAGACCTAGAGATCTATATGATTTCAACTCGTCTTGAGTAAACTGACTTTTAACATCAAAAGCAACTTGTTCTATATCATCTGCTATTTCAATTGGTTTTCTATTTTCATAAACATCTTTATATAAAGCTTCAATTTCATCTAAATCTAATCTGTTAACATCTGATACTAATTGTTCTTTTTCACTACGACTCATCACTTTACTATACTCTAAAAAGTGGTCTTGCCCATGTCTTTTTAACATCGTTTCATCTAGCATTATAATACCTCCGAATATTTGACTCATTATCATTATACGACTTTAGAATGATTTGTCTAAAAATATCACAAAATAATTATAAATAAAATGATTATTTTTAAATTATGTGGGTAAATATAGTAATGTGTTGATTCAAACACAAAATATTCCTATTATAATAGGCCAAGGAGGATTTTATTATGAGTTTAGGAGATAAGTTCAACGACGCGAAAGACAAAGCAGTTGATAAAGGTAAGGACCACGTAAACGAAAATAAAGACGAGTATACTGAAAAAGGTAAAGATTTCGCTAAAGATAAAGGCGAAGATTTAAAAGGTAAATTCGGAAAATAACATAATAAGTATTAAAGCTACATACACAGTTCGTGTATGTAGCTTTTTTTATATAAATAAACGATAAATGTCTTTCCACCATAATATAATCGTAACAATCGAAAAAGCTGAAGACAGACTTAAGTCCACTGCTCCACCTGTTTTAAATACAATAGGCAACTTTACAGATACATCTAATGGATAGAACAATTTAACACCTCTAGGCGTTAACATATCCAAAACGATATGAGATAACATGCCTAATAAAATAGAAACTAAATATGGTTCTGGTGCAGATATCGAATTCAATCCCCAATAGATTAAAAATAAAAATAATAAAGAATGTGTAAACGTTCTATGCCCAAAAATCAGTCTTATAATAAAACTAATTGGGAATAATTTCTTCCCGAGATTACTTTTGAAGTGGCAAATATCTGGTACTAAACTTGATACACCACATAAACTAATTATAGTAAAAGAAGTAAATACATCTTCTCCATAATATATACTTAATGATGACCCGATGAATATACCGCAAGCTAGATGTGTTTTTCCTGTCATATTAAATGATCCTCTTTTCAAAATCGTTTTTATTTATTTTATCACAAAATACCGAACAAGTATACGAACACTTTGTGACTTATGAGTGATATATATCACAAAATGATATTTCAAATGACAAATTTGTGAAAATAATCACATAAGTGTTGATTTGTATATATACCCTGTTAAACTATAAGTGTAAGTCATATTAAACATAACCCTATACCATTGTTGAAATAACCCCCTTATTTCACAACAAACAAGACTGTCTACAAAGTCACTAAAAGTGAACTAGTTGGCAGTCTTTTTTGTTAAGCCACAATTAAGTCTATACGTTTAGCGTTCTATTTGAATAAGTTGGATGGCAATCTTAGACGCGCGCGACTACAGGCTCGAGCCATATTCATAAGGCAAGCATGTACAAGCAAAATCGTAAGATTCATAAATACAAAAATCACCCAATCCGTTTGTTTCATTTTCGGATTGGGTGATTCATTTTGAGAAAAGGAATAATGTTCTACCCTTTTTCTTTAACTTGCTTCTTTATTTATATTCTCTTGATTGCTGTTATTTTCATGAGTTGATTCACTTGTTCTATGTTGCTGTTGTTGGTTTTGTTCGTTGTTATTTGTTTCATCATAATGTTGATTGCTATCATTTGATGGATTTTGTTGTTTATGATCATCGCCAGTATTAGACTCATTTGTTTGATAGTTTGAATTTTGATCTGACTGTTGATTACTATCTTGATTTTGTTGTTGATTATCTTTAGGTAACGTACAACCGTCATCTTTACATAAATAACCATCGTGACTTAAATTTTGCCAAGCTCGCGTAAACTCTAAAGTGCTTTCTACTTCATCACATTCTGCTTGAGAATTACCTTGGTTTAACAGACAATTTCTTGCAGTATTATATGTTTCAGTATCAAATTCTTCGGTTTCAGTATGTTTGCTCGGCTTTACGCCATTAACATTTTCTTCTACTGGAATTTCTTCTGTAGATTGTTGTTCTGTATGATCAACACTTTGTTTATTTTCAGTTGTATTTTCACTACTTTTTTCTTTCGTTCTAACTTCCGTTGTATTTTCTTCTGTCGTTTTTGTTTCAGATGACTTTCCACCATTATTCGGTTCATTATTCTTAGAAGATTGATTGTCACATGCTACTAGAAATAATAAGCAAACTGTTAAGAGACCATATATCCATTTCATAGAATCACTCCTCGGCCTTTTTGCTTTATCTTTCTTTCTATTCATTTAAAGACACTTCTTTCTTATAAAATAATTAAGCATTTATTAAAACATATGAATATCATACATGATAAACTTATATTAGTAAAAACTATTGTAACATGTAGGAGGTATTTGTTATGTACAAAGATGTTAAAAAGGATGAGTGGACTGGAAGAACTGATAGCACGTCTTTAAGATCTGCATTTAGGTTCCATCAAATTGTTGAATCGATTAATATCGAAAAACAAGATATTCAGCCTAAGAAAGAATTTGAACACCAAATAAACATGGCGCTTATAGGCTTTGAATGTGATGAAGGTGTATCTAGAAACAACGGTAGAACGGGAGCTGTAGATGGTCCGAAACATTTTAGAAAGTCATTGAGTCCTTTACCGATTCATAATGAATATTTACACTTAACCGATTATGGTAATGTCATTTGCAACAAAACTAAAATGGAAGAAGCTCAAGAAGAACTCGGATATAAAATTTCAAAAATTTTATTATATAACCATTTTACAATCATTGTTGGTGGCGGTCATGAAGTGCTATACGGCCATTACCTTGGTGTAAGAAGAGCTAATAGAAATAAAAAAATCGGAATTATAAATATAGATGCTCATTTTGATATGAGAGATTATGATGAACAACCTTCTTCTGGAACGATGTTCAAACAAATTTTAGACCAAGATGATCAAGTTGGTTATTTTGTGTTAGGTATACAAAAAAACGGAAATACGAAAGCTCTGTTTGAAAGAGCCGATGAGTATGGCGTTCAATACATACGTGAAGATGAACTACGTAGTCATTTATCTATAGAAACGATAACTTCTATTAACTCATTTATTGAAGGATATGACGAAATTCTTATAACATTATGTACAGATTCAATAGATGTTAGTTATGCACCTGCTGTTAGTGCACCTTGTATTATGGGGTTACAACCTCAAATCGTACAAACAATTTTGCAGCTCGTTACAAACTCAAATAAAAGCTCAAGCATCAGTATAGCTGAATTATCACCACGATTTGATATCGATAATCGAACGTCGAGATTATTAGCAAACATCGCTTCAAATATCTATCACGATCAAGCAGAAGTAATTCAATCACAATGGGAGTCTTAATCAATGACAGAAACTAAAAAAGGCATTATATATGCTGCATTTGCATATATCATTTGGGGTGTCCTTCCAATTTATTGGAACCTCGTAAATGAAATAGGACCTTTCGAAATACTCGCACATAGAATTATTTGGTCCACAGTATTTATGTTGTTATTACTATTATTAACTAAACAACTTTCCATGTTTAAGCATGCAACAGTTAAGTTATTCCAACATAAAAAAATGTTGTTCGCTATCATTGCAGCAGGTTATATCATTACAGTTAACTGGGGTACATTTATATGGGCAGTTAATAACCATCATGTACTTCAAGCAAGTCTTGGCTATTATATCAATCCTTTAATGAGTATCTTTCTAGCATTTGTATTTTTAGGAGAACGTTTCTCAAAAGCACAATGGATAGCCATTTTATTAGCATTTATCGGCGTGATTTATATGACGTTTCAAGTTGGAGAATTTCCATACGTATCCATCATTCTAGCAACATCGTTTGCATTGTATGGATTAATTAAAAAAGTTGTAGACATTGATGCATTTAGTAGCATAACAATAGAATGTATTGTCACAATGCCAGCAGCATTGCTTTATATATTTTACTTATCGCAAACCGATGCCATTACATTTGGTATGAATGTTTCAAGCGGATGGTTATTACTATCAGGAGCAGTAACAGCTATACCACTTATTTTATTTAGTGCTGGTGCAAGAAAAATACCACTTTCACTAACAGGATTCATTCAATATATCGGGCCAACTATCATGTTCTTTATAGGTATTTTCTTATTAAATGAACACTTTGATATCGATCAATTGATCACATTCATATTTATTTGGGCAGGTATCATCCTTTATAGCTACACTAAATATGTAGAAATCAGTCGTAACCGCAAAAAATTAATAAAAGATATATAGAAATTTAAAAGAGGCACTTCGTAATGAAGTGCCTCTTTTATTTATTAAAATATTTCGCCACATGTTGTAGCAAGTAATGCTTTTATTGTGTGCATTCTGTTCTCAGCTTGTTGGAATACTTTTGAATATTCTGATCTGAAAACATCATCCGTTACTTCCATACAAGGTACACCAAATTTTTCGAAACAAAGTGCGCCCATTTCCGTATTCAAATCATGAATAGCCGGCAAGCAATGTAAAAATAAAGTATCATTTTTACCTGTTAAATTGATAAGGTGTTGATTCACTTGATAATCTTTTAATAGTTCGAAACGTTCTTCAAGTTGATCTTCTTCACCCATCGAGCACCAAACATCCGTGTAAATGACGTCACTACCATAAATACCTTCTTGAATATCGCTTGTAATTAACACTTCACTTTGTGATTTTTCACTAAGTGATTTAGCCATTTCTTGAATTTCTGAACTAGGATGTAGCTCTTCCGGTGCGACGATATGTATATTCACACCAAGTATCGCGCTTGTTACAAGCAACGAATTCGCTACGTTATTGCGACCATCACCTATAAATGTAAGTGTCTTTCCTTCATAAGTGCCAAAATATTCTTTAATCGTTAAAAAGTCAGCTAGCATTTGTGTTGGATGCCACTCATTTGTTAAGCCATTCCATACTGGTACATTTGAAAACTTAGCCAAGTCTTCTACTGTCTTTTGTTCATATCCTCTAAAAGCTATTCCATCAAACATTGAACCTAATACAATCGCTGTATCTTCAACAGATTCTTTTTTGCCTAATTGTAAATCTTCTTTACCAAGATACGACACACTTGCACCCATTTTAGTAGCAGCTACTGTAAAAGCTGAACGTGTTCTCGTAGAATTTTTTTCAAATAATAAAGCAATATGTTTCCCGTTTAAGTAACGATGTGGGATCTGATGCTTTTCTTTGAATTTTAGTTCTATTGCTAAATCAATAAGTGTTTCTAACTCTTCTTTAGAAAAATCAACTTCTTTTAAAAAACTCATCTTATTTAATTCCTTTAACATAGATAACTCCGTCCCAATGAAACCAGCTCCTTATTTATTTATAAAGATAATATTACAACATAGAATCTCATTTGTAAATAGTTATTCAATATATTGCATAAAAATACTAATACTGATTAGTATGACATATTAAACAAAAAAGATAACACAATTTCCTTGTTATCTATTGAAAACGGATACATTATACGTTATGATGTAGTCATCAAACAAAAGGATGTGTTTAGATATGGCAATGAGAGTATCAAAAGACAATAATCAAGTTCATATTCAATGGAGAGTCGCTGACATTACAATTCCAAATAATGAGATTAAAGACATTAAGGAAGATCAGGATATTCACGCTTTGTCTAATGAAGATCAGGATCATATCGTAAGAATTGGTTCAACTTTTGGTAAAACAAATCGTGTCATTATTGAAACAAATGAGAAAGAATACATTATTTATACACATGCTGATAAGAAAATTTATAACGAACTCACGAAAGCGTAAGTTTGAACTTTATAGCATTTAAAATAAACACCGCGAAGTCGTTTAATGATGACTTCGCGGTGTTATTTTTGGCATATATCATATTAAATATTATGATACATTTTCAATGCATGCTAACATATAGAAGAGGAGTGATGTTAATTATGTTAAGAGAATTAAATGGCTTAAATGCTGTTATTACAGGTGGTTCTAAAGGTATAGGTAAATCTATAGCTATTGCCTTAGCACGTGAAGGGGTAAACGTTTCAATAGCGAGTAGAAATGTCGAAACTTTGAAAGCAACTGCCGATGAATTAAAACAATTTGATGTGAAAGTTTTTTATAAAGAAACAAACATTGCACATCAATTAGATGTCCAACGCTTCATTGAAGATTCTTATCATGCACTCGGTTCAATAGATATCATCATTAATAATGCTGGTATTATGAAAAATAATTCATTTTTAGAAGTAAGTGAATCTGAATTTGATCAATTATTTGAAACGAATGTTAAAGGCATTTACTACGTATTACAAGAAGCATTACCTTACTTAGTAAAACAAAAAAGTGGCGATGTTATAAATATTGCTTCTATGTCGGGCTTAAAAGCAAATGCAACAAGCAGTATCTATTCTGCCACTAAATATGCAGTAATTGGAATGACTGAAGGTATTATGCAAGAAATGAGAAAGCATAATATTCGCGTATCTTATTTAACACCATCAGCTGTATTAACTGATTTGATTGGTGAAACACAATTAAAAGAAGATACAATGACGCATCCGGAAGACGTTGCAGATGTCGTAATAGCACAGCTTAAATTACAGCCAAGAACATTTATGAAAACAGCACAAATTTGGGCGACTAACCCAACACCAAAAGAATAGGAGAGATCATTATGTATGTAGTAACAAATAGAATTAAAATGAAAAAAGGCTTTGCAGAAAAATTAGCACCAATGTTTACTAAAGGTGGCGCTTTACAAGAGATGAAAGGTTTCATCAAAGTAGAAACTTGGAATATGCAAGATATAGAAGAGCATGATGAATTACATGTAAACATGTGGTGGGAAGAATTAGAAGATTTCGAAGTTTGGAAAAATAGCGATGCTTTCAAACAAGCACATAACCATGGTGGCGATTCAAATAAAGACAAAGGTGAATCACCAATGTTAGGATCAGAAATTGCGATAGCAAAAGTAGAAACAACAATTGAACCTAAATAGGGAAAAGCTTTTGTAAATAACATTTCTATCAAGCATGCACTATAAAAATAAGCATATCACGCTATTCACTGAAAAATATCAGTAGCGTGATATGCTTATTTATTTTGAGTTGAGCATGATGTCTCAACTTCTTTATTCATTAAAAGAATATGTGAGCTAGTATAACAATTATCGGAAGTGCAATTATCGTACGAATGATATAAATCATAAAGAGTTTTCCTAGGCTTACTGGTATTTTCGAACCTAGTATTACCCCTCCTACTTCTGATAAGTAAATTAATTGTGAAATACTTAAAGCACCTACAATAAATCTCGTCATATCACTCGGTACATCACTGATTAATAAAGATGGTAAAAACATATCTGCAAAACCAATCAATAACGTTTCAGATGCTTCTTTAGCATAAGGAATTTGCATTAATTCAAGTAATGGTACAAATGGCGCTCCAAGAATACTGAATGTTGGTGTGTACTCTGCAACAATTGTTGCTATTGTACCTATTGTCATTACGACTGGCAATACTGCTAACCACATATCCAAAATAGTCTTAATACCATTTATAAAAAATTGTTTAACCCCTGGTGATTTAACAGCTTTTTCTGTAGCTTGTTCAAACCCCCATGTAATTGGGTTATGTGTTTTAGGTATTTTCTCGTTTAATTGCTCAGTACTTCCGTTAGAGTATTGATCCGGAATTTGCTTCAACGGCCAAACTCTAGGCATTATAAATGCTGCAACAACACAAGATATAATAACTGATAAGTAAAACTTGAAGAAATAATCCATTAAACCAATTGTTTGAGCAATAACAATTGCGAATGTGATAGAAACAACTGAGAAAGTTGTTGCTATTACAGTAGCTTCTCTTCTCGTATAAAAACCTTGTTCATATTGTTGACTTGTAATCATAACTCCAACTGTTCCGTCACCAATAAATGAAGCGAGATTATCAACTGTAGACCTTCCCGGCAATTTAAACACTGGTCTCATTACAGGTGCAAACATAGGCCCTAAAAATTCTAGTAAACCGAAGTCCATTAACAACGGAAGGAATAAACCTGCAAAGAAAAATACAGCTAATAAAGTTGGTAATAAATCATTATAAACCATTAAACCTGTGTTTTCGTTTATTACAACACCTGGTCCAAAGTCAAAGTATATAAAAACAGCAAATATGGCACCTATTATACGTACAACTACCCAAATCCAATTCACATTGAACAACTCATTAGTTATCGTTCTTTTAGTAGAACTACTAAAAGCTGTAGAATAAATTAATGACATAACTGCAGAGACACAAATTAAAAGCATAATGATTAACCCTGCATAATCTCCTATCCAATCTAGAGCAGTATTTGCTAAAAATGCAACAGGTAAACTAGTTTCTGGATTGCCTTTATCATCTGTTACTGTTATTGGGATTAAAAAGAGATATATCCCTAATAATGATAATATTATAAATTTTAATCTTCCCACTAAAACACTTGATTGTTTCATACTTTCTCTCCTTTTCGCAAGACTAACTATACACAATAATAAATAAATATTCAATACTATTCATCTCTAATCTTATTATATATTTTTATGTAAGCGCTGTCATTTATTTTTGTAAAATAAAAAATAATAAAAGATAATAATATGTCCTAAAATTCATTATAAGTTATTAACTGAATTTTTAAATATTCAATTAATTGAATATTATCCGTATGATAAATTGATTGTTCACCCTTTTTTGATTCATTCTATACATAAAATATGAACTCATTTTACGATTGTTCGGGTATTAAATTTTGTCTGTATTTTTATAAATCACACTGTTATAATCATGTTTATATGTCAAAAAGAAGGAGTAATACGATGTCGAAAGCACGATTAATCACATTTATGTTAAGTGTATTTGTTGTAGGAATGGTTGAATTGATGATTGCAGGTATCCTTACTTTAATGAGTAAAGATTTAAATGTATCTGAAGCAATAGTTGGCCAACTCGTAACAGTTTATGCATTAACGTTCGCAATTAGCGGTCCAATACTTGTTAAAATAACTAAGAACGTATCTCCAAAGACTGTTTTATTAATAAGCATGGCTATATTCATAATAGGAAATTGCATAATTGCTTTTTCACCTAATTTCACTATATTAGTTATAGGTAGAATATTATCTTCAGCAGCAGCAGCCATAATTGTTGTTAAAATATTATCGTTAACAGTCGTATATTCTAGCCCAAGTGAACGCGGTAAAATGATAGGCCTCGTTTACACTGGTTTCAGTGCGGCCAATGTATTAGGCGTGCCACTAGGTACAAAAATTGGTGACCTAGTAGGATGGAGAATGTCATTTATCTTTATATCTCTTGTAGGTGTTGTTGCACTTATTATGATCACATTTAATGTAGCAAGCAATAAAATAGATACTGTTGAATCATCACAACAAAACCAAGGATATAAAATCATTGATAAACTTGAAATTATAAAATATTTAAGTATTACATTCCTTATCCTTGCAGCTAATTATGTTGTTGTCACTTATATCAGTCCATTGTTATCTATTTATGGTTATGATTTAAATATTGTATCAATCGTATTACTCGTTGCAGGTATCGGGGCAATAATTGGTACATCACTCGGTGGATATATAACAGACACATTAGGAAGTAAAAAATGGTTATTAATATCATTAAGTACTTATACAGTATTAATGGTAATATTTGAATCATTCTTACCTATATTATTCATTACGTTAATAGGTGTATTCGCATGGAACATCGTTCAATGGGGATCGAATCCACCTATTCAAATTGGTATTATCTCTCAAATTGAAGGAGATACTAGTGCAGCAATGAGTTGGAACATGTCCAGCTTAAATGCAGGTATAGGCGCAGGTTCACTATTAGGAGGCATTTTCGTTTCTTACTTTAATGTCGTTTCAAGTTTATATGTAGCAGCTGCATTAAGCTTTGTCGCATTTTTAATATGCTTAACTTTAAAAAAACAACCTAAAACTCAACAAGCAGCATAAAAAAAGCGACCGAAAAATTAATTTCGGTCGCTTTTTGCATTTAATATTATCGTAATTCTTTACCACTTTGTGATTGTTCTTCTTCATTTGATGAAGCATTTTTTTGTTCGTATTCTTTCTTGCTCATAACATCATCAACATGCATATTAACTTCAACAACTTCAAGTCCAGTCATATGTTTAACTTGTTCTTTTACTAAGTCTGAAACTTTTTTGAAGATTTTAGGAGCTGACTCACCATATTCTAAAATAACTTTTAAATCTACAGCTGCTTGTTTTTCTCCAACTTCAACAGTTACACCTTGAGTCACGCTATTTCCAGATGTGAAACGGCCAGTTAAGTTTGAAGCAAAGCCGCCTTTCATATCTAAAATACCTCTAACTTCTCGAGCAGCAATTCCAGCAATTTTTTCTATTACTTCATCTGAGAAAGATAATGTATTTGAAAATTGTGGTTCTTGAGCTTGAGCTTGTTGTTGTTGAGCTTCACGCTCTTGTTCATTTACACCAGTTTGTTCATTGTAATTACTTTTCACTTTGTTGTTGTCTACGTTTGCCATAATAAATTCTCTCCCTTAGTTTATAATTTGTTTTAATTTTTATTTATATGATTAGCAGTCTAACTAATTCTGTTCAGGAAATTCAAAAACTGCTGAGTACAGTCTTTAATATACCCCAGCCCCACACCTATTAAACATAGGACAAGAATTAAAATCGTTTTCCAAAAACCAATTGTTAAAAATAAAACTGCTAAAATTAACATCGCTATAAAACCAACAATTCTCCATTTATATTCTTTAATAAAATTAATGAATTGATTCGGATCTTGATTTTCGTTTGGCATAATCGGAACCTCCTATCCTTAAGTCTTATAATACTCTTGTATCACTTGTTTTTTGATCTCTAACATTAATCTCAATATTTTTTACAGGTATTTCAGAGAAATGTTCGACATTTTCTTTAATATCCGATTTGATACGATCAGTTAAAGTTTGAACACCACTTGTCTCTGAAACAACAAAGAAATCAGCTTTAATTGTTGCATAAGAATTCTTTTTCTTATTGTACAATTTAGCAATAACATTTGGTTGACGAACTTCATCGTATTTTTGAATTGTTCGATAAACACATTTTTCAACAGAATTTCTAGTTATATAAATGTGACCATCCTCATAGTCACGATGTAAGCCTGGTTTTTTATGTGTCGGTTTAAATGTTGCAAAGAACATTAATAAACCAAAGAATATTAGTACGCCCGCACAAGCAATCAACGTAGGTTCAAACCAACTATATTTTAATAATTGTTGTTGATAGCTCTTAATTTGGCTAATATCTAAATACATAAAAAGAAGCGTGCCTACAACTACTATTATGAATAAGCCTAGGAAAAAATTCTTTAATCTTCTCACTGGCAACTGCACCTCCTATGTAAAGTTCTATTACTACTCATAGTTATACCCCTAAAATGATTTTAAAAACAAAAATTTTATATTTAATTTATACTTTTTGGTAAAATTTTAATAAACTCGGCAAGTTGATTATATCCAATTTCCTTATAAATCTTATTAGAAGTTGGATTATTTAAATCTGTATATAATGTAGTATACTCAAAATCATTTAATAATCTTTGCGTTATTAACGCAACATTTCGACCAGCATATCCATTTTTTCTATACTTTCGAGGTGTATAAACCATGCCTACATGTGCAAAATAGCGACCTACTTTAGCATATTTCACAAAAGATACAGGCACTCCATCTTTTATAAAAAATTGACCCGCTTCATCCTCAATCCATTGTTGAATCAATTTTTCTTCTTGTTCATCTGTCATATGTTTTAGTTCATCTTCTAAGTTCATATCAATCATACTTTTTCTATACCATTCTTTTATTAAGTCATAGTCTTCATGAGATAAAACTTTCGTTTCACCTTGTACAGTTTGAAAATCTTTATTCACTTCATGACAAACATATACACCTTCTCTACTTTTTTCTTGCCAAGTATTATAAATATTATTTGCGATATGTATAGTTGAAGTCTTATCACCAGCAATGCCAAATTGTATATGATATTTATGAATTAATTCTTTTACTACTAAAGAAGTTATATCATCATTTATTGTTAACCGTACAATTTGTATAGGGTATGGTGGCGTATGGACGAGAAGTGCAACAACCTTTTCATCACTATATAGAACTGATACTGAATAATCATCATACTTTCCTTCATTAATAAAATATATAAGACGTTCCACTAAATTGTATTTACCTTGCTGTTTCTTAAGTGAATCAGTGACTTCATTCGGTATATTTAAATTTTCATATGATTTCCATTCCATTATTAATCACCCATTCTCTCATTATATTTATGCAACAATATCGTAAATATACACTATGTAATTGTATTAAATCAATATTAAATTACTTTTTAATTACTAAAAACATTATTAATTAAAGAAAAAGCTGAAATCATCAAATGACGATTTCAGCTTTTATTTATATATGCGTTGATTTTTGCATTAAGTATAAGAAATATGGTGCTCCGACTATTGCAACAATGATTCCTGCTGGTAAGCCGTTTGGTTCTAATACAATTTTACCAATTGTATCTGCTACTACTAACAATATAGCACCGTTTAATACTGCGATTGGCAAGTATAGTTGATGTCTCGGCCCTACTATACTTCTTGCAATATGTGGCCCCATTAAACCTACGAAACCAACTCCTCCTGCTACTGACACAGCTGCTGATGATAACACGACAGCTAAAAATACGAGAAGGATTCTTTCTCTATTATTATTTATACCGAACGCTACTGAAACTTGTTCGTTTGTACTTAATACGTTTAGTACATTTGCTTTATAGAATAGGAATGGCATAACGATGGCTAACCATGGAACAAATGCAAACACGAACGGCCATTCGTCTCCCCATATATTACCTGCAAACCATCTTGCTACAAATTCCATTTGATCTTGGTCAAATGTAGACATAATGGTAATAGATGCACCACTTAATGCTGTTGATAATCCTACGCCGATAAGGACCATTCTAACTGGGTTAATGCCTTCACCTTTTTTATGGCTAAAGGCAAAAATAACCATTGCTGTAGCTAACCCACCTAGCATACTCACAAGTGGTAATACATATACAAAGTCTCCTGCTTTAATCGTTCCGACAACTAGGAACAATGTAATCATAAAGCCGCTTCCCGCATTAATACCTAATATGCCAGGTTCAGCTAATGGATTCTTCGTGATACTTTGAAGTATTGCACCACTCAATGCCAAACTTGCTCCTGCCAATATTGTAATAATCATTCTCGGCATCCTGAATTCAAACAATATCATTGTATCAAGTTCGTTACCTTGACCAAATATCGTTTTGAAAAATTGGACAAATGTCATGTTGAATTCACCGGTTGTCATGGCAAATCCCATTGAAGCAATCAATACGACTACTAATATGATAAACGTAATACGTTGTTTTCTAATAATTTTAGGATGTATCATAATATTTTACCGTCCCTTCTCACAAGATAAAGGAAGAACGGTACACCAATAATTGAAATAACGGCTCCAATTGGTGCTTCTCCTAACATTCGCGCTATCATATCTGCAAATAGAAGGATAAATCCGCCTAACAAAGCAGATAAAGGTATCACACGTTTATAATCTGTACCTACCATGAATCTAACGATATGAGGAACCATCAAACCTACAAACGCGATTTGTCCGACAATCGACACGGCAATACCTGCTAAGAACATTGTAGCAACTAAACTCGTATATCTAACGACTGTACTGTTTTGGCCTAGTCCTTTAGATAATGTATCACCTAAGCTCAGAATCGTAAGTTGTCTACTCATAATGATAAGTACGATTAAAATAACGATAACGATTGGCGTTGATATCATAAGTTGTTTCCAAGTTGTACCACTTACGCCACCAACACTCCAGAATGTTAAAGTTTGATTCAATCTAAATATTAACGCAATTCCTTCACTTGCAGCAGTCAATAGTGCTGAAACAGCTGCACCGGCAAGTACAAGTCTCATAGGACTAAATCCTCCGCGTTTAGAAGAACCAACACTCATAACGAGTATGCCACCAATGCCTGCCCCAACAAACCCAGCAAGCATTAGTGTGAAATACCCCGCACTTGGTATTACTGCTAATGTCAGTGCAAGCATCATACTCGCGCCTGCATTCAATCCTAACAATCCAGGATCAGCTAAACCATTTCGTGTCACACCTTGCATAACAGCGCCAGATACAGCAAGAGCCATACCTACAATAACTGCGCCAATTTCTCTCGGAATTCTTATTTCTCTTAATATATTATGTTCCTCTATTTGAGGATTATAGTTGAAAATAGCATCATAGACCATTTGGATTGAAGTCGTTTTCGCTCCAAATAAAAATGACAGAAGTAAAACAGCTACAAGTAAAATAATTGTAACTGTTAAAATAATAGGATAGCGATTTTCTTTTACTGTTTTAGTTTGATTCATTACGCTGCCATCCTTTTATAACTTTGTATAATGTTTACATAGTAAATTATAAGTCACAAGCATAGGCTTGCCAGTTCTAGGATCTGTGGAAAGTTCTGCATCAATATTAAACACTTCTTCTAAAATTTCATTTGTTAACACTTCTTCAGTATTGCCTTGAGCAACGATTTCTCCAGCTTTCATAGCTATTAAATGATCTGAAAAGCGTATAGCTTGGTTAATATCATGTAATACCATAATAATCGTGCAACCTTGTTCTCTATTGAGCTCTTGGACAAGTTCTAATATTTCTAACTGGTGAGATATATCTAAATAAGTTGTTGGTTCATCTAAGAAAATAATGTCTGTTTTTTGAGCAAGGGCCATTGCAATCCATACACGTTGTCTTTGCCCACCACTTAAATCATTTATTGCTCTATATTTGAAATCATTTGTTCCTGTAACATTTAAAGCCCATTCTATTTCCTCTTTATCTTGTTTAGTTAATCTACCAAAACCTTTTTGATGAGGAAATCGGCCATAAGAAACAAGTTCACCAACAGTCAAACCATCTGCAACATCAGGAGACTGAGGTAATATCGCAATTTTTTTGGCAATTTCTTTAGTTGAGGTTGAATGTAAGTTCTTTCCATCCAGTAAAACTTCTCCAGTTTGTACATTTAAAATACGGCTTAATGCTTTTAGTAAAGTTGATTTACCACAACCATTTGGACCAATTATAGAAGTTACTTTACCATCTGGTATTTCTAAGTTTAAATCATTAACTATTAATTTTTCACCATACCCTATTGAAATGGCTTCTCCCGTTAAACGATTCATAAAGAACCCTCTTTCTATTAAAATTGAATCTATTTATTATGTTTGCTTAATTGTATAATTTTGTAAATGATAATGATTATCATCATCCATATTTATGTATTATATCATTTTATAGGGTCTTTTTCTATCATTTACAGAATAATTTCACCTTATATACATTTTTAACGCAAATAAAAACAAGCTAAGAATCTCCCTTTCTTAGCTTGTTTCAGAGTATCGACAAAGTCTTAGAGTTTGGCGGCATTTTTTAAGCGCATGCTTTCCGCGGGCATGTTCTCAGCCTGTAGTCTTCGAATCATGCTGTTCCCGCAGGAGTCAGCGCTAAAAAATGCCGAATATTAGCAAATCATTTTATAAATTGGAAATGACCATTTAATAATGTACACTTTTGATTGTTTAAGAATGTACAAAAATGTCTTGGATTAACGTCAGACTTAACTCACGACTTAGGCTATGTCTTGGATTAACTTCGGACTTAACTCACGACTTGGGCGATGTCTTGGATTAACGTCAGACTTAACTCACGACTTAGGCTATGTCTTGGATTAATGGAAATGATAATATAAAAATGTACACATATAAACAATCAATAATGTACATTTTTATAATGACATTAACACTTGTTTGGTGAGTCTTGCAACATACAGCATGTACTTAAAAGAAAAAACGAAAAAATATTATAGAAATGATTATTCTCCACGATTTTGTAAAGTGCTGACGCCCGGGGAAATAGTATGCGTGAGAGACTACAGGCTCGAACCATACCCCCAGGCAAGCATGCACTTTCAAAATCATAAGATTTTAAAATATAAAAAGATCTCTTCACTAGGCTCAACTAATGAAGAGATCTTTTATTTTGAATTTATATTAATCATCTACTAGGAATCCATTTCCGAGTACATCTCTCACATCATGCACGACCACAAATGCATTTTCATCAAATTTTCTAATCATACGTTTCGTTCTTGATAGTTGTGTTTTAGCGATGACTACATATAGTACATCTGTATCTTTTTTCGAATAATATCCTCTACCATTTAAAATCGTACATCCTCTTCCAATTTGCTCATCAATCATTTTAGCAATTTGATCAGGGTTTTGGGATATAATTGTTACGGCTTTTTTAGGATTTAAACCTTCAATGACAAAGTCCATAACTTTAGTACCAACATATAATGAAATCACAGTAAGCAATGCTTTTTCTAAAGGCATTACAGTTAGTGAAAACATCACTACGATAAGGTCAAAGAATAGAAGAGCATATGATGTATTAACATCTAAATATTTATGAGCTATTCTCGCCAGAATCGTCGTTCCAGCAGTTGTCCCACCAGATAATACAATGAGACCAATACCTAAACCGACCATAAATCCGCCGAAGATTGTATTGATTAATATTTCATTTGTATGCACAACCCATGAACCAGTCAGACCTAAAAATACCGATATTGCGATAACCGCTATTATTGTATAAATCGTGCTTCTCTTACTTAAGAACTTGTACCCCGCCGCGATTAAAATAGCGTTTAGTATAAACGTTGACCATGCAGGTGATATATCAAATGCATAAAGTAGAATCAAAGAAACCCCAGTTACGCCACCTTCACCTAAATTAGCTGATATAATAAAGGCGTTTACGCCAGTAGCAAATAAGAAAGATCCTACTAGTATTAATATCATATCTCGTAATAATCTATTTTTCATGACCTTACCTCCTTTTTATTTTTCAGCAGACATATAGATACTACCACAATCATCAAATCGCCTCAACATACCAATTTCAATTAAAAAAGTGGTAGCCAGTTCGTTAGCTACCACTTTCTTATATTACATTTAAAAATCTTTTTCAAATGGGTCTTGTATATCTTTCAGCACTTTAACTGAGTGATTAAACAATGAAGTTTCTTCTTCATCTAATGGTATTTCTATGACTTCTTTAATGCCTGATCTATTAATTAATGCTGGAACACCGATGTAAACACCTTCGTGTCCATACTCACCTTCTAAATATGCTGATACAGTGAGCACGACATCTTGGTTGTTTAGGATTGCTTTCGTGATTCGCATTAAGCCCATTGCTACACCATAATACGTTGCGCCTTTTGCTTCAATAATTTCATAAGCTGCATCTCTTGTTTGAACAAATATTTCTTCGACTCTATGTTTACGAGAGTCATCTTGCTCTATTATACTTCTTAATGGTTTACCAGCGATATTTGCATGTGACCATACTGGTAACTCAGAGTCACCGTGTTCGCCAATAATATTAGCATGTATACTTTGTGGTGCTACATCAAATTCTTCACTTAACAAATATCTAAATCTTGCAGTATCAAGAATTGTACCTGAACCGATAACACGTTCTTTAGGTAATCCTGAAAATTTCATAGTTGCATAAGTTAGTACGTCTACTGGATTTGTAGCGATTAAGAATATACCATCAAATCCTGAACGCATAATTTCATCAACAATAGATTTAAATATTTTCATATTTTTCGCGACTAAATCTAATCTTGTTTCACCAGGCTTTTGCGCAGCACCCGCACAAATTACTACTAAGTCAGCATCATTACAATCTTTATATTCCCCTGCTTTAACTTTTATTGGAGATGGGCCATAAACTGTTCCATGATTTAAATCCATAACATCTCCATTTACTTTCTTTTTATCTAAATCTATGATGACAAACTCATCACAAATGCCTTGATTGATCATTGAGAATGCATAACTTGAGCCAACTGCACCGTTACCTACTAATACAACTTTTTTACCTTTAAATTGTTTCATTATAATCTCTCCCTTTTTATATTTATAGAATGATTGTTAATATGAATGTCCACACACAGATGAAAATTAAAAATCCAATACTATATTTCAAAGTCATTTTAAGTAATTCAGACTCTTTACCAACTTCTCCTACTGCAGCTGTTGCGATAGCTATTGATTGAGGTGAAATGAGTTTTGCTGCTACGCCACCTGCAGTGTTTGCTGCAACAAGCAACGGACCACTTGTGCCTATTTGACTCGCTACAGTAGCTTGGATTGGCGCAAACAATGTATTGTTATTTACAACAGATCCTGTCATAAATACGCCAATCCATCCTAATACTGGAGAAAGTAATGGGAATATATGGCCTGCTTTTGCAATGCCTTGACCCATAGCGCCTGTTAAACCACCGTAAGTCATAATTTTAGCAATCGCTAATATAAAACAAATAGTTAAAATCGGTAGCCATAATTCTTTAATTGTTAATCCTAATAATTTTGAAGCATCACTAAATTTAAAGTGTTTAGATAATAAAATTGTAATGATGACAGATAATAAAATCGCTGTGCCTGTTGCGCTAAAAACATCTATTTTTAATGTAATTAATTTGTTTGTAATTTCATTCATTGTACCAGGAATACTAATATTCCAAACTAATGATGATAGTAAACCACCTTCCGCAAATAATCCTTTAAAGAATGGTGCACTCCATATCATTACGAAAATAGTTAAAATGTAGAATGGGCTCCATGCATATAAAATAGATTTAATAGAATGCTTTTTCGGTTGGATAACTTCTTGATTTGTAACTCTGTATATTTTTTTAGGCTGATAATATTTTGAAAATATTGCTAATGCCACCATTGATAATAATGGCGGAATAATATCAGCGAGTTCTGGACCGTGGAAATAAGTCATGATTAACTGCAAGCCTGTATAAGTTGTACTTACAACTAAAATCATCGGTAAAATTTCTTTAACACCTTTTAAGCCATCTAAAATCATAATCAATAAAAATGGAATAAAGAAATTCAAAATCGGAAGTGTAAGTATAGATATTTGAGAAACTTCTAATGCAGTAATATTACCGTGTAATGCTAAACTATCAACAATTCCAACCGGTATACCAATTGCACCAAAAGCACCAGCAGCACCATTTGCGATTAAACATAACATCGCTGCTTGTAACGGTTTAAACCCAATTTGAATTAAAAGTACACTACATATTGCAATTGGAACACCAAAACCAGCAACACCTTCTAAAAATGCATTAAAACTAAAACCAATTAATAGCAACTGAATGCGTTGATCTTGAGATATTCCTGAAATACTATCTTGAATAATGTCGAACTGGCCAGTACCATTAGAAACTTTGTATAGCCATACAGCCATTACAATAATATAGCCAATTGGTAGCACACCTTGGAAAAAGCCTTCCGTAACAGCACCAATCGCTACAGTATGCGGTAATTCAAATACAAAAAATCCAATAAATAATGTGACTATCAGTGTCGTGATGGATGCATAAATACCTTTCATTTTAAAAACTGTTAAACATAATAGAAATAATATAATCGGTATACTAGCAACAATTGCAGATAAAGTAACATTGTCTAATGGATTAATATTATTTAATAACACAATGAACAACTTCTTTCTTTTTTTATTTTTTAAGATGCACATCTTTTGTATTTGTGATTTATTTCACAATGTAAATATAACACCATCAATTCACTAGGTCAATAGGTTTAGCTTAGATTATGTGAAAAACTTCACGTAAAATTTTAGTATAGTTTCCCGGATTTTTTCAATCTCTTTATCCATCTACATGATTGCGTTTACATTGATTTGATAGAATTTTTAGCTTTAATAAATAAAAAAGCACACCATATACGGTATGCTTAATTTTAATTCTATAAAGTTTAGATTTTCTACATTTTACTCCGTCAAACTTTGTGTGTTGACGAAGTGTCTATATTTATCGTGGCTTTGTATCAACTCGTTATGTGTACCTGCACCTGTAATTTCTCCTTTGTCTAAGAAGATAATTTGATTTGCTTTCTTAATAGTTGCTAACCTATGTGCAATGACGATTGTCGTTCTATCTTTCATAAGTTCATTCAGTGCTTGTTGAATGTAATATTCACTTTCACTATCTAGATTGGCTGTTGCTTCATCTAATAACAAAATATCCGGATTCTTAATGAAGCTTCTCGCTATATCAATCCTTTGCCTTTGTCCACCTGATAATTTAGTACCTCTTTCTCCTATTTCAGTATCAAACCCATGTGGAAATTCCATAATGAAATCGTAACAACGTGCCATCTTTGTATAATGTATCAATGTTTCATCGCTTACCGCTTCATTAATACCATATGTAAGATTATCTCTAATCGTTCCTGACATCATCGCATTAGATTGCATAACATATCCTATTTTCTGTCTCCAATATTTCAAAGATATATCTTCTATAGATTCGTTACCATACAATATCTCACCTTGCTCTATTGGATATAATCTTTCTATTAAGCTGAATAATGTACTTTTCCCAGAGCCTGATGGACCTACAAAAGCTGTTACTTCTCCTGAATGTATAGATAATGATAAATCTTTTATAATGGTCGTATCATCATAGCCAAAAGATACGTTTTTAAATGTAATGTCTTGATGATCTGTTATTGGGCGATTTGAATCGCTTCCTTCTTTCTCTGTTTCTTCTTGATAAATTTCATAAATTCTTTCACTTGCACCAACTGCTTTTTTATAATCTGTTATAAACATAGAAAAGCTCAATATCGGTGCTGATAATTGAACCACATAGAAAATCATAGCGACTAACGTTCCTGCTGTGATGGCACCACTTGAAACTCTTATCCCACCAAATCCTAATATAATCGCAACTGTCAGTGTCATAATGATGCCTGATAAAGGTGAAATAATCGCTCTTATTTTCGCTTCTTTTAAACCTAGGTTATATATACCTAATAATGTTACTTTTGTTTTTTCTAATTCATTTTTTTCTGACGTTGTGACTTTCACTAATTTCATTTCAGTTAATACTCTACCTAGTATCCCGCTAAATTTAGAAATTTCTGTTTGTGTGTCCTTAGATATTTTTCCCATTTTCTTTCCTAATGGAATCATAATACCTATAAAAATTGGCAAAATAAGAACTGTCATGAGCGTCATTTGCCAATCAAGTATGAACAACATTACAATCGATCCTATAAGTGTAAGTAATGAAGGCAACACACTCGGTGCTTTTTCTGAAATGAATAAATTGATTACGTTCGTATCGTCTGTAATACGACTCATCAATTGGCCACTTTCATTCTTATCAAAAAAGCCCATCTTTAAATTGATTAAATGTTTCCAAAGCTTCGCTCTAATAGAGTAAATTGTTTTCTCACCAATTTTACTTAATAAATATGTACCAATCCCGCTCAAAACAGCATTAGCTAAAAATATTCCTATAAATAACCATACCATTCGTAAATCTAAATTTTCCGCATTAAATGTATCTACTAATTTACCGGTAAATAGTGGTACAAGCAATCCACTAAGACTTCCTAATATAGAAAGAAACATTGCCGCAAAAACCATTTTTTTCGGCCAGTCTACCTTTTTCAGTAAATATAGGAGAGGATTTTCATTTTTCATTTTAACAACCTCTTTAATTAATATAATGATTCTATTTGTATTTTACAGCATAATGCTATATACGTACTAATTATAGCAAACTAAATTCACAAAAATTTAATATTCATTTGTTTTCTTATTATACGTATGTTAAATAATATATGTTAAAATGGTGTAGTTAATTTTAAAAATAAATAAAGAGGTCTTATTAATGAAAAAAAGTCTATTAATATTATTTGCACTACTTATGTTGAGCATTCCAGTAACTCAAAGCGCATATGCTGCTGATAACCCAAAATCTCCGACAGAAGTTGCCAATGAAGATGGCCATGGACTCGGAGAAATATACGAACCAGAAGGCGCAATCAACTACAGTTCTGAAACTGGTCAAATTATGTATGAATATAAGATAGATGCCAAATGGTATCCTGCGAGTATGTCTAAATTGATGACATTATATTTAACTGAAAAAGCAATCAACAGTGGTAAATTAGATAAAAATGCTAAAGTTAAAATGACAGACGAAGAATATCGTCTATCAACATTACCTGAACTAAGTAATACAAAACTATATCCTGGTGATGTGTACACGATTTCTGAATTGATGCAAATTACAGTTTCAAATTCATCCAATGCTGGCGCAATGATTTTAGGTAGAGAAACTATGAAAGCCGAAAATTTAGCTTCTGCTAAAAAAATAGATGAAAAAGATAAAGATCCAAATAAAAATTCTGCTTCTAAACAACAAAAGAAAGATTTAGATTCTGATTTTGTAGATTACATGAACGAAACTGCCAAAAAATTAGGCATGAAGCATACAAAATTCTACAATGCTAACGGTGCATCAAACAACTTATTATTAGAATATAAAGCTAAGAGATATCAAACAGACGAAGATAATTATTCTACTTCTCGAGATTTCGCTATCTTAACACAACATCTCGTAAAACAATATCCAGATATTTTAGAGTACACAAAATTAGTAGCACCAACTGTTCACTACGTTACATATTATACGTACAATCATTCTTTAGAAGGTGCTGATATGTCATTAAAAGGCACTGATGGACTAAAAACCGGATCGAGTGATATCGCAGATTATAACCATGGTCTTTCAACTAAAAGAGATGGTTTAAGAGTCAATCAAATTCTTTTCGGTGCTGGAGACTATAATAGTGTCGGCGGTGAAAAAGAACGAAATATGATGGGTAACAGCTTAATGGAAAAATCATTCAAAGAATACGAATGGAAAAAAGTGCTATCTAAAGGAGAACAAGAAATTAATGGCAAAAAATATTTTGTAACAGATGACCTTTATGACGTTGTACGTAAAGGCGTTGATTATAAAGTTGTCCTAGAAGATGGTAAAGCTCATATTGATTATAATCGTTCATATATAAATGACAGCTATGGCCCACCAACAGTCAACGTGGAATCTCCTGCCAAGCATAAATTTAACGAAACAAAAGAAAAAGTCTCAAGCGATGATAATAGACCGATTATTATGACGGCTTCAATTATACTTGTTATAGGGATATTGTTATTGTTAACTTGGTTATTAAAACGTAAGAAAAATAAAAAATAATATTAAGGCTTAAGCCCGACAACAAATACGTCACTTTAGTGTAGAATAGTATTAAACTATTTTATATGAGGTGACGTATTTTTGACTCAATTTTTACCAAACTTTTTATCAGAACCCATTCATTTATCATTAGTTATGATTACGATCATCGCTCTAATATATGTATTTGTTCATCATAGAAGACAACAACCTATTTTAAGTTTGATAGACATCATTTTAGGATATTTCCCTATTTTAATTCATGAGATGGGCCATGTTATAGCCAATAAGCTATCTGGTGGTAAACCTAAAGATTTAGTGGTTGTCTGGCGTAGAAAAGAACGTATAGAAACCGGTAGACAAGGTTATGCTATTACAGGCTCTAAATCAAGATTAAATCAATTTATAACGACATTGTTCGGTTATATTATGCCACCTATTATGCTTATTTTAGGCGTATGGCTTAAACACCATACATATGGACCGATATTCTTACTTATCCTTCTTTTAATGTTTTTATTCTATGTCATACTTACATCTAAGAAATTTATCCCAAGCATCATTTTAGTTGTTATAGCTGTAGCATTATACGAAGTCATTTCAGCTCCGAACATACATGACTTTGGACAAATTACGACTTATATATATCATTTGAGTTTAGGTACATTATTAGGTGAAGTTGCCCAATCTAGCATTACGATATTCTTATTAACGTTCTCAAGAGCGCGACAAGAATGGGATGGTAGTCAATTAAGACAACTCACTAAAATTCCTACAGTAGTCTTTAGTTTTATTTGGATTGTGATTAATGTTTATGCTGTTATGTATACGTTTAATGTTTTATGGACATAAAAAAACCAATAAAGAATCGTGTTTGTTTCCGATTCTTTATTGGTTATTTTTTTATGCCAAATAAGTAAGATGCGTTTGTTTCACTAATCATAATCGTTTTGCTATTGAGCTTCAGTTCTATAATTTGATTCAAACTGTCTTTCTTACTGATTGTAACAATGTCTCCAATATGCAATTCTTGATTGCTCAAATAGTCTAGTAAATTGACGTAGTCCATTACACGTTTAATTTCAACGTCGTCCCCTAGTTCAAATTCATTTAGTGAGGTGTTATATCGTTCTTCAATTTGATTCTCTCTCGGAATGATACCGCCATGAGGACAAGTATCAGGATATCCCATCAATTTATCTATCTTATCAATAAAACGATCAGATACACGATGCTCTAATATTTCCGCTTCTTCATGCACTTCATCCCATGAATATTCTAATTCTTCTATTAAAAATCTTTCGATAAGTCTATGCCTTTTAATAATATTTGCAGTATGATTTAAACCTTTTTGTGTTAATTTCACACCTTTATATGGACGAATGTCTACATAATCATCCTTTTTTAAACGTAACATCATTTCACTTACAGATGACGGTTTAATGTCTAAATCATGAGCTAAATTTTTATTTGATACATAATCCGTTGTTCCATTTAACCCGAAAATTGCTTTTAAATAATCTTCTTGTTCTTCAGTCAACATCTGATCTGACCTCACTTTTATTATCATATTTTTTATTGTACCACGATTTATTTTTACAAGCTATCTCTTGACTTTGCCTAATTTTATAATATAATCGAACTATAGTTTAGGTTAGCCTAAACTTATTTTTAGAAAAAGGTGATAACATGTTACAGGTCAAAAATATGGATTTATTTATAGGTCAACAGCACATATTACATGATGTTAACTTAACAATTGAATCTTCGGGAGAGTTAATAGGTATTATGGGACCAAATGGTGCGGGTAAATCCTCGTTGATTAAATCCATTTTAGGTGAATTTAACGCAACAGGTGAAGCTTTTTGGAATGGTAAACCGCTTAAACAGCAACTTACACAATTGACTTACATTCCACAAAGAAACCAACTTGATTTAGATTTCCCTATTACCGTTAAAGACAGTTTAATAACTGGCTACTATCAAACTTCTGGTTGGTTTAGACCTATTAAAAAAGAAGCTTATATAAAAAGAGATCGACTATTGGCTGACTTACAGTTAACTGATTTGAAAGACAAAACATTAAACCAGTTAAGCGGCGGGCAATTACAACGTGTTCTCTTAGCTAAAGCTTTAATGAAAGATGGCGATTTGTTATGTCTTGATGAACCCTTTGTTGGTATTGACTTTAGAAGCGAAGAAATCATGATACAAATATTACGACAATTAAAATCAGAAGGTAAACTGATTCTAATTGTTCATCATGATATTCATAAAGCTAAAGAATATTTCGATAGAATCCTCCTCCTCAATCGATCAATCAAGTTCTTTGGATCAGCTTCAGAAGCTTTATCAGACGAAAACATTAAAGAAGTATTTTTAAAGGAAGGCGTTACATTATGATTAACGAATTTATCTCATCACTCATTAACTATAATTTTTTAAGTAGAGCTTTAATTACAGCTATCATAGTAGGTATTGTCTGTGGCGTTGTAGGAAGCCTTATTATATTAAGAGGTTTGTCATTAATGGGTGATGCCATGAGCCATGCTGTTCTACCAGGTGTCGCACTCAGTTATGTATTTAATATCCCAATGTTTATTGGTGCACTTGTTTCAGGTATGCTAACAAGTTTTCTTATAGGATATATTTCACAACATTCTAAGACAAAGAATGATGCTGCGATAGGCATTATTTTTACTGCATTCTTTTCTCTAGGTATTATAATCATAAGCCAAATCAACTCCTCAACTGATTTGTATCATATATTATTCGGGAATATTTTAGCAGTAACTTCTAATGCCTTTTACACAACAAGCATCGTCAGTATCATCGTCATTGCTTGTGTCATTATATTTTATAAACCACTACACTTATCAACTTTCGATCCAATCGCTGCTAGAATGAGTGGTTTAAACGTTAAATTGATTCATTATTTTGTCATGATTTTATTAGCACTTGTTACCGTGGCCAGCTTACAAACAGTTGGAATTATTTTAGTAGTTGCATTGCTGATTACACCAAGCTCAACAGCATTTTTAATAACTAAATCATTAAAATCGATGATGATTGTTGCGAGTACAATTAGTGCAATATGTGCGGCCTGTGGCATGTATATAAGTTACCTATACAACTTACCTAGTGGTGCTTGCATCGTACTAGTCTGCTGTTTCGTTTATATGATTACATTTGCCATACATAAAGTTAAATTAAAATTTATTTAAGGAGCGTATTATGAAAAAATTATTATTTCCGCTTATAGCTTTCATCTTATTATTAAGTGCATGTAATCAGACATCTTCCAAAGATGATAAACATTTAAAAGTCGTGACAACAAACTCTATACTTGCTGATATGACTAAAGAAATTACCAAATCAAATGCTAAAGTCACAAGCATCGTACCTATAGGACAAGATCCACACGAATACGAAATTAAACCTAAAGACGTTAAGGCACTTACAGATGCCGATGTGATTATATATAATGGCTTTAACTTAGAAAGTGGTAATGGTTGGTTTGAAAAAGCGCTAGAACAAGCCGGCAAAAAAATATCTGATAAAGAAGTTATACAAGCAACAGAAGATGTCACACCAATCTACTTAAAAGGTGGTAATGGAGATAAAAGCAAAATTGATCCACACGCTTGGTTAAGTATTGAAAATGGCATTAAATATGTGAATACGATCGAAAAGCATTTAAGCAGTTTAGATGAAGAACATGCTAAAGTATATAAGGCAAATTCAGAAAAATATAAAGATAAACTAGACAAATTGCACAACAAAACGTTAAATGCATTAAACGACATAAGCGAAGATAAACGTGCATTTATTACAAGTGAAGGTGCATTTAAATACTTTGCAAAAACATATCATATAAAACCAGGTTATATTTGGGAAATCAACACAGAGAAACAAGGAACACCAGACCAAATGAAACAAGCCATTAGCTTCGTTAAAAAGAATAACCTTTCATCATTAATCGTCGAAACAAGCGTAGATAAGAAAAGTATGCAAACTTTAGCAGAAGAAACAAATCTTGAAATTAAAGAAGAAGTCTTTACAGATTCAATCGGTAAAAAAGATTCTAAAGGAAATTCTTACTACAACATGATGGAACACAATGCCCAAGCAATACACAATAGTATGAAATAACAAATTGACTTTACGACAACACTATCGTGTAAAAAAACATATCGCGCTATTACTGAGAAAAATCAGTAGCGTGATATGTTTTTTGAATTGGGCATGATATCTGTTGAGTCTTCGTGCGTTTTGGCTGGATTTCACTAGAATCGCACGATATCTTTTGAGTCTTCGTGCGTTTTATCCAGTATTTACCAAAATCGCACGATATCTCTTGAGTCTTCGTGCGTTTTATCCATATTTTACCAGAATCGCACGATATCTTTTGAGTCTTCGTGCGTTTTACCCGGGATTTTATCATGTCAGGCCCCACATGATAAATAGCAAAAATCTCTATAATATTCCTCACGATTTTGTAAAGTGCTGACGCCCGGGGGAATAGTATGCCGCGCGCGACTACAGGCTCGAACCATACCCCTAGGCAAGCATGCACTTTCAAAATCGTCAAACTACATAAAAAAACATATCGCGCTATTACTGAGAAAGTCAGTAGCGTGATATGTTTTTTGAATTGGGCATGATATTCAAGACTCATTCTATTTTAAAGTTTAGTCATCTTTTTTCATAACTTGCTTATATTTACTAAATGTTTCTTTATCATTTTTAGCAAATGCTTCGTTCATAATTTGTCTTTTTTCTGCTCTTTTTCTTCTGTCTTTTTTCGTTTCTTTTCGATCATATCTGAAATTTAAAGATGTTCCTTTTTTCGTGAATTCTTTCATATACATATACGAACCAGAATTATACGCTGCTCTAATAATCATATGACCTGCAACTGGTGATGTTAAGTATAAGAATAATATCGTTAATAAAGTACGTACACTAAAATATTCTTTCGTAACTAAGAAATAAATAAATACACCTGTTAATGTAAGTAATACTGATAAAGTAGAGCTTTTAGTGGCAGCGTGACTTCTTAGAAATGTATCTCTAAATCTAACAATACCTATTGCACTTATTAAAGCTGCAATTGATCCTAGTAAGATAGATAAAGCGGCAATTAGACTAACGATCTCGCTTAGATTCAAAGACACGACCCCCTTCTATGAAACGCGATATACCAACAGTACTTAAGAAGGATAGTATCGCGATTATAAGACTTGCCTCTAAATAGCTGAATGTATCATAAATAATGCTCAACACACCCACAACTGAAACTAATATTGCACCAATGGCATCAAAAGCGATAACTCTATCTGCTGTAGTTGGCCCAATAATCGTTCTGAAAAGTACGACAACAATGGAAATACCATAAATAACAAGTGCTGTTTTTATAATTGTTAAAATGATAAATGACATCATTTAAGCACCTCCCAGATTAGTTTCTCATATTTCTTGATTTGCTTCGTTAAAATTTGTTTTTCTCGTTCTGAAATATCAATAGCATGTATAAAGAATCTTGTACCGTCAGGCGATAACCTTAACACGACTGAACCTGGTGTTAACATAATCAATAAGGTTAACAGCGTAATAGCCCAATCTTGTCTTAATGACGTTTCATACGTTACAAGACCTGGATTTACTTTATTCGTTTTGAAAAGAATATAGTTGATTGTTGTCATACTTGATGTTACAAGTTGATAGTTGTATACACAAATAAACTTGAATATAATCCATACTTTTTTTAAGTAGAAAACATGACCAAAAAATCTATGCATTAAGTAGACAATAAATATCCCTATAAAATACCCACCTATGAAGGTTGATAAGTGAAATTTATCTTCATCTTGAAACAAAGTCCATAAGAAGGCGATTAAAATGTTCAATAATAGTTGTGCCATTATTACTTCGCCTCCACTTCTACATTTGGAATAATTTCTTTGATATATGATTGTTCGTTCATATTAAAATGAGCAGCCAATTCTGAAATATTTAAGACATATTGAGAAGCTATACCTAATACAACTGTTGCAATCGTCAATATAATCATGGCATATAATTTATTTTTAGATAATACAACTTTCTTTGCTTGTAGCGTACCTTCTCGTCCGAAATACATGACTAAAAATACTCTGAGCAAGCTGTACATAGCGATTATACTTGAGAGTATCATCACGATAACACCTATTGTATATCCATTCTCTAATGCACCTTTTATGATTAATAATTTCCCAGGAAATCCACTAAACGGCGGTACACCACCAATTGATAATATTGTAATAAAGAATATGACACCTAAACTCGGATAGTATTTAATTAAACCACCAAATTGATCATAATATCTAGATCCAGCTAACAATACAAACGTACCAATGATTAAAAATAATAAAGTTTTGATAATCATATCATGGCTGACATAAAATATAGCGCCAGATATACCATCACTATTATTTGCACTTAAGCCAAGTACTGCAAAACCTATCGACAGAATAACTTGGTATGCTGCAATCTTCTTAATATCTTTAAATCCTAATACACCAATACATCCAATTAGCATCGTAATAATTGCCATTATATATAATAAGAAATGCGTCACTTCAGGCTTTTCATCGAACATGAGTACCATAACTCTAATTAGTGCATATACACCAACTTTCGTCATAAGACTCGCAAACAATGCAGCTAACTCTGTATTTAATGCAGCATATGCTTTTGGTAACCACATAAACAATACGAGCGCAGCTTTACCACCGAAGACAAATATCATAATAATTGCGACTAAAGTGACAGTCGTTGGCTGATTACTGTCACTAACCCTCATCGCAATATGTCCGAAATTGAGCGTACCTAATGTTCCATATAAATATGCAACGCCCATTAAGAAGAACCATGAGCTTACAACATTAATGACAACGTAGATTATACTCGCTCTCAATTGCTCAATCGATTGTCCCAGTGTTAATAACACAAATGAAGACAAGAGCATAATTTCAAACATGACATATAAATTAAATATATCTGCTGTTAGAAAACTACCATTTACACCAGTTAGTAAAAACAGTATAAACGAAGGTAAAAAGTATCTATTCGCATCTCTTTCTCGTTTACCAAAACCAAAATAAATGATCACCGTAACGACAAAACAAGAAACAGTAGTGAACAGAAGCCCCAGTTCATCACCGACAAACTGTATACCAAAAGGTGGCTGCCAGTCTCCAAAATTAATAACTAACGCTTTATTTAAACTGACTTCTACTAAAAGCCAGGCTGTTATAATAGTCGTAATGGTTAAACTTGTTATCGCGATACGTCTTGTTAACGTTAATCGTTCTTTAAAGAAGAACAGTATTAATCCAGTAACTAAAGGAACGAGTAATGGTATTAATATTAAATTATTCATCTACATCTTCATCCTCACCGCGTAACGCCTCTATTCTGTTCACTTTCGTTAACTTAAATGTTCTATAAACAAGCACTAATAAAAATGCTGTAACAGCAAAACCAATAACGATTGCCGTTAATATTAATGCTTGAGGTAAAGGATCGACATAATCTTTGCCTTCTCCATTTATAAGGGGAACATTATTCCCGCCAAATTCGCTCATTGATAAAATCATTAAGTTTGCTACGTGTGTATAAATTGCTGTTCCAATAACAATTCGAATTAAGTTCTTAGATAAAATCATGTATGTTCCGACAAATGTCAAAACGCCTATTATAATTACAAGTATTAAATTCAACTGTTATCACCACTTATCGCAAGCATGATTGTTACAACGGCCCCTACTACTGTGAGTAGTATTCCGAGCTCAAAAAGTGTAACACTTGATAAATGAATTTCACCTAACAATGGCAATGTCATATATCCATCTTCATGAGTTAACATTGGGTGTCCAAACAACATAGGTATAATGCCTGTTGCAATGGAAATTAAACAACCAATGATTGTAACTGCTCTAAAATCTAATGGCATCGAGTGAACAACTGTTTCAACATCAAAAGCTAAAAACATTAAGATAAAGGCTGAACTAAAAACAAGTCCACCTATAAATCCGCCACCTGGGTTATCGTGACCTGCAAGAAAAATATAAAATCCAAACGTCAAAATAATAAAAATGGCTATTTTGGATATTGTTTCTAATACAACATCATTTTCTTTCATTAGGATCACCCTTTCTTATCTTAAATTTAACTAGTGTGTATATACCTAATCCAGCAATCAATATAACAATGCCTTCTAACATTGTATCTAGCGCTCTAAAGTCACCGAGTATACCATTTACGATGTTTTTAACACCTGCTAATTCATCTGCATTTGCATAATAGTAAGAAATTTTATCGAACAGACTATCTTGTTGCATCATAATCACGAAGATTACGACAAACACAGCCATTAATAATGAAATCGCCAATTTAATGAATTCACTTAAGACATTTGGATTGTCTTTCTGTACGTTTGGCAAATGATAAAATACTAATAAAAACAACACTGTTGTAATTGTTTCAATAACGAGTTGTGTTAATGCTAAATCTGGTGCTTTCATAAATATAAATACAACTGCGATAGAATAACCAATGACACCATTTAATATGGTCATCGTCATTCTTTCACGTATAAACATCAATGCTGTCGCAGTAATAACGATATTAATTAATATAATAATTTCAAAAGTAGAAGCTTCCGTAATATGATAATAAGCAATATCATAAATGCCCACTTGATAAATACCATATCCTATTATGACAAAGAATATGACGTATATAATGTGTAAATATTGATTCAATTTATTATTCATAATACCTTGAATCAAAAACGTACTTACACGATCTAGTAGTCTCATACCTTGTGAATAAAGTGTATTAATTTCAAATTGTTTAGAAATCTTACTATAAATCACGTTCCACTTAGGCAAGAGTACAAGTAATATACCTATAATATAAATACCTAACGTTAAGAATAATTCTACTGTGAAACCATGCCACGCTTTAATATGAGGTATATGATTCATAATTTGATCGTCATGGAATATATCTCTCAACGCTGGACCAATTAAATACTCTCCTAACACATTAGGCACAAAGAATATAACCGGAACAAACAACACAATGATAAATGGTGCGATTAATAGTCCACCACCATCGTGACGAGGTACTTTAGGTAATTGTTCTTGTTTAATTTTCCCAAAGAATGGTTCTTTGATTAGCTTCATACAATATACAAATGTGAAAATACTTCCTACAAAACCTGCTGTTATCATAACAATCGACATTGTTTGATTAAATATATCTGTATGTCCCGTTTCAACTAAACTTGTAAAAAATTTCTCTTTACTTAAAAATCCATTAAACAAAGGAATACCAGCCATTGATAGCGCACTTATCGTCATGACAACTGCTGTTATTGGCATAATTGTTCGTAATCCGCCGAGCTTGTTAACATCTCTCGTGCCTGTTTCATGGTCAATAATTCCGACGCCCATAAAGAGTACACTTTTGAAAATAGCGTGATTAATTAAGTGGAATATCGCTGCAAATAAACTTGCTAAAAATATTTCATTATCCGCTTTAAAACCATTATTCAGAGCAAGTAGTCCTAATCCAATCATCGTCATAATCATACCGAGCTGACTGATTGTAGAATAAGCTAACATTGCTTTTAAGTCTTTCTTATTTACTGCAAAGAATGATCCCACCAATAACGTTATGAGCCCGATCGTAACGACCGTGTATACAACCCATTCACTCTGACCAATAATTGGTGTAAATCTTAATAGTAAATATAAACCTGCTTTAACCATAGTCGCTGAATGCAAATAAGCACTCACTGGTGTCGGTGCTTCCATAGCATCCGGTAACCAAATATGGAATGGAAACTGTGCTGATTTCGTAAATGCGCCGAGTAAGATTAAAATGACTGCAAGTACAAACCATGGCGATTCAAAAATTTTATCTACCATACCTACTTGTTCAGTAATTGTATTCGTACCCGTAATACTATATAGCAGAATTAAACCTACTAACATAGCCATTCCACCGAAAACAGTAATTAAAAATGATTTCAAAGCGCCTTCTTGACTTTTTTCGCGCTGATACCAATATGAAATAAGTAAGAATGATGAAATACTCGTTAATTCCCAAAATGTATATAATAAAATTGTGTTATTAGAAAGTACTACACCTAACATTGCTAACATAAACATTAATAAATACGTATAGAACCTTGGGAGATTGTCTTTTTCATGGGATAAATAATAAATAGCGTAAAGGAAGACACCCGCACCTATTAATGAAATAAGAAGTGCAAAAATTAAAGATAAACCATCTAGTCGTAAATCTAAGTTAACATCTATAATAGGTATCCATTCTTTAAAATATGTAACTGAATTACCATTGTAGATATACTTAATTTTACTAATAAAATAAATGGAACTAAGTAATGGAGCAATTAAACTTAGCCAACCTGCAAATCGACTAAACTTTGTATTCATAGTCATAAGAACTATTGACATTACAACTATAATCATGAAAAACAGCCATACTAAAGCCATACACTAACTCCTTTCTCTTTATATATTAAGTTCTATTGTTGTTTCTTTTTTTATTGTTGTGACATCAATAAATTTTAGCGTTTCTAATAAAGATTGATGACCAAGATACTTTTGAATAATAGAGACTGAAACGCCTGATTTGAATGCATGATATGCAAAAGTCTTTCTTAAAGAGTACAAACCAATATTTTTCAAACCTACTTCTTCAGCAGCCACATGAATAATTCTATAAGCTTGTTGCCTCGATAGTTGTTTTTTCGTTTTGATGGACATAAAGACAAAGTCATCTCTTTTAAGTCCTTCATCTTTTATAAAAGATGACAAACTTGATCTTAAATGTAGAGGTATAACAACTTTGATTAAGTCTTCCTCATCATTTATCCAATTATTTTTAATATCATTATCTTCATCTAATAAATCCTCAACTGTTATGTTCAATAATTTATTTACTTTCATTCCAGTATGAATAGCTAAACTAAACAATAAATAGTCTCTTTCACTATGAGATTTAAGCACTTCATACATCGCTCTTATATCATTTTTATTCTTAATTGGAGATACTTGTTGCATACATTTTGTCCATCCTTCCTAATTAAGGTACATATTAATAATAATATATATTTGAGTAACATGAAAGAAATTTCTACATCTTTTTGTCGATTTTACATAGATATTTCGATATATAAAGTAAAAGGAGGTTTTAAATATGGAAACAGTTAAAGATATTAACATCATATTATTACACCAAGATTTAGATGAAGCTTCTAAAGTAAAAACTGTTCAACGAAAATTTAATGCCATCAATTTAAACGTCACAAACGAACAAGTTAAAACCTTTAAAAGCATTATCGAAACATTAAGCGACGAAAATTTCAAAGATGCTTATATCGTCAAAACAATACAAATAGAAAATTAATGCTATCTCAAAAGAAACTGGAGGTGAAAACATGAGAAGAGTATTAGAACTAACATTTAAAACATCAACTGAAAAAACATTTACACTTCAAATCCAAAATCCTAAAGCGGATTTAACAAAAGATATTGTTGAACAAGCGATGAATAAAATCATGAAACTAAACTTATTTGATTTATCAAAAGGCGAATTAGTTTCAATCCATTCAGCACAGTATATTGAACGTAGTACTCGCCCACTTATTAAATAATAATTTAAGACAACAAAAACATACTGGGACATAAATACCCATTCTCAAATAAAGAGAGCTAATCCATAATTTTCGGATTAGCTCTCTTTATTTTATTTATAAAATCTACGATTTTGAAAGTGCATGCTTGCCTAGGGCATGATTCGAAGACTACAGGCTGAGAACATGCCCGCGGAAAGCATGCGCATAAAAAAATGCCGGCAAAGTCTAAAAAACTTTGTCGACACACTGAAACCACACTCAAAATTTTTTGAGTGTGGTTTCTTTGTTTTATATATCTTGTACTAACTCTTTATAAAGCGCTTTATGATTTTCATCCATATAATAATAAACTTTTCTTTCATCGAGATTACTTCTATATTTATCAATTAAACCTTTTCGATATAGTTTCGCTAAATTTGTACCTATATTTGATGGTCTAGTCTCAAGCTCTGTTAATTTACCACTAAGTATTTCTTTTATTGTAATTTCTTTTGCTCTAAATATTTCCTCTAATATAATGAAATCAACTAATGATAGACGCTTATCATTTTTTAAATTTGTTATTTTATTTTCATAATCAATCATTTCTTGAATTGTTTGGTTAAATATATCTGTCATTTTAAACCCTCCCGATTTATATTCTCCCGATTTTTAATAGTTCACAACACACAAATTGCGTTAATTATTATTGTAAACAGTTTTAAATTCATATTTTGATTAAATCAATTAAAATATTTGATTTATTATAAAGTATCTTATCCACTTTATTGAATTAGGTAACATTTACTTACTTTTTTTGATATCATGGGAATACAAAGATTTAAAATGTGACAATATTTGATGTTTTATTCCAATATTTGTCTTTAAACAGAGGTGATTATTTGTATAATTATAAGATTACAATACATAAAGAGAGTATTATTAACCCTAAAAAGTTAGGATTTGGCGCGTTATGTTTCATTCTTGAAGGTAAAGCTGAACTAACATTAAATCATACGAGCTATATTTTTAACGTCGGTGATTTATTCTACTTACAAGATAATGATAACTATTTACCTATTATCAACAAAGGTTTAGTTGCCATTCTTCATATTAGTTACTCAACGATGGAAAGCTTAAGTGGCGAGGAAGCTTTTGTCTTTAAAATTCCTAAAACAACCAAGACAAATGAATTGAATAGATACAAACATCAACTTAAAGATTTGTTTATTAGGTGTCTTTTAGCTGATTTAACTAACATAAAAATTAGACGTAGTCATTATGTTGTAGAAATATATAAAATTATGTATGAACGATTTAGAGTGGACACTAAAAATTATGGACATATAGAAATAGAATTAAGCAGTCTTATTTATAAAGTGAAACAATATATTGATCATCATTACCAAGATAGACTTTCGCTAAATAGTGTAGCAAGCCAGTTTTATATTTCTCCCGAGCATTTATCAAGAGAATTTTCGAAACAAATGGGCACTACATTTATTCAATATTTAAAAGAAACAAGGTTATTCCAAGCTACTTACGCTTTATTGTTCACGCAATTTAAGATTGAACAAATTGCCAATAGTCATGGTTTCTCAAGTTACCATAACTTTAATCGACAATTTAAAGATCAATTTCATGTAACGCCAAATCAATACAGGTTGCAATATAAGCTACACAAAGAAAAAAAGGAAAACGAAATAATCTCCAAAGATTATAAAGCATCCCTTATTGAAAAATTACAAAAAATGATGCACAATAAATCGCTCGTTCATGAGTATAAAAAATTATCATTAAATGATATTCCACTTAAGACTTTAGTAGCGCATCATAAGACGTATTTACATATTGGTGATGTTTATGATTTCTACACACCTTTTCTCAAAGAAATTTTAGTGAATGTTGAGAAGATGATCCAAACACCTATCATTGTTATTCATTGTTCCTTGAAAAAATTCTTTAATGACGATCAGACAAATCATTATAAACAGAATTTAGCATTTTGTTTAAGTATGTTCTCAGATACTCGTATCATTCCTTCAATAAAGATTTACGATATTGATTTGGACGATCCTAATATTAAAACGAATTGGCATGAACTGATAGATATCATACATAACTACTTTTATAATAAAAACGGAGAAATTTTCTTTGATGTGAACTATGAAAAAGTTTATCAGATGATACCTCAAATAAGAGAAACAAAAGAGAGACTTCAAGATATAAAAATTATGCTAAATGCTCCGAATCCATTCGAATATGTTTATGAAGATTTGGAAGTAGATATAGCGCAATTTAAAGACATAGACGGCTTTGCTTTAAGTTATAATTTTAATGATTTATATGATTTAGATGAAATGAATAACTATGATATTGCTAAAATCACAAATCAATATACAGAACAATTGATTCAAAACATGGCATATTTAAAGTCTCATGATAAAGAAGTGATTCCGATAGAATGGAATGTTTTAAATGGTGACACATATTCAAGTAGTGACTTTTATTTTAATGCGTCAATCATGTTAAAACATTTATTAAGTATTACGAACTATATTTCAGGAACTGGGTTCTGGCTGATGGAAGAGTCATCCAATAAATATGCATCCATTAAACAACCGCTATCGTTATACTTAAAATACCATTGTAAAAGTCCTACAAATTACTTGTTAACGATATTGGGTCATTTTAATGGGCATCAATTTTATGAAGGACCGAATTACATTAAATTTGAAATACACAACAAAATATTTTATTTATTATTCAATTATGAACTTTATCACCCTCATGATATCAATTATCAAAATAATATAGGTATTATTTTATCTTTTCGAGATATACCATTCGATAAGTTTAGAATTACGAAAATTACTTTTGACCAAGATAATGGCAATATATTTAAAGCAATTAGAAAATTAGATCACAATGACGGCAATTTAGATTACTTGAATACCGTTTTATTAGATAGATATTGCTCTCCTGATATTCAAATGGCTGATTATAACAGTAACAATATAGAGGAAACATACTATGTAAAAACAAATGGCGTAAAATTACTAATCGTCCAAAATAGAAGCTAAGTTAATATAGAGTAAAAATAGGTTACTGAGCATAAATAGATACCTCAAAATAAAATCTTACGATTTTGAAAGTGCATGCTTGCCTGGGGTATGGCTCGAGCCTGTAGTCGCGCGCGTCATACTATTCCCCCGGGCGTCAGCACTTTGCAAAATCGTGGAGAATATTATAAAGATTTTTTGCTATTTATCATGTGGAGCTTGACTTGATAAATTCATAGCCTCTATTTATCATGTGGAGCCTGACTTGATAATTTCAACAGCTCTATTTATCATATATAAAAAAAAGCGTAAATTCTTATTTCAAAGAATTTACGCTTTTTTAATTAATCTAGTTCTAAGTTTGAACGATAATTATCGACAACTTCTTTTTTACTAGCATCACTAGGTACGAAGTAATATAATCCATCATCTAGAATTGCATCTTGTCCTTCTAATTGATTTCTATCTACATTATCTAATGCGTCGCTATATTTAGATCTCAAACTATTTATTTGAGAAATCTTCAAGTCTGTTTGAACATTATCACCTAAAGTATCAAAGATTTGATTGATTTTTGGTAATGAACCAACACTAACGAGTTCGTTTGCTAATGCTTGGATAACAAGTTGTTGACGTTCTTGTCTACCAAAGTCTCCTCCAGCACCGTCTTCTTTTCTACTTCTTATAAACGCTAATGCTTCTTCGCCATTAAGCTTATATTTTTGCCCTTTAACATAAGAGTTCCCTTTTACTGTAAACGTTGCATTACTTGTAACTGTTACGCCTCCAGCTTGGTCTACTAATTCTTTAACACCATCCATATTAATAGATGCATAATGGTCAACTGGAACATTCATAAGTTTCTCTAATGAATTAATCGCCATTTTAGGACCACCATATGCGTATGCATGGTTAATTTTTTCAACAGAACCTTGTCCTACTATTTCAGCTCTTGTATCTCTTGGAATACTTACCATAACAGTCTTTTTCTTATCGGGATTGATTGATAATAATACGATTGAATCCGATCTTTCTCCCCCACCATCAGCTGCTCTAGTAGAGTCTGAATCTATTCCAAATAAAGCAATCGATATCGGGTCACCGTTAACATCGACAGCTTTCTTTCGTAATTCTGATTTATCTCTGTCTAATGGATTATGTATTGAATTCCCTAATGCAAAAAATTTATATACGAAAAATGCCAACACTATTAAGAAGGCTAATAATAAAATAATTACTATTGTCGTAACTATTTTAAAGGCTGCTGACTTTGGTTTTTTCGTCGAACGCTCATATTGATTTGCCACGTGCTCTCAGTCCATTCTAGTTTTTTTCTTTATTATACATTTATTTTTTATACTTTGCCAATGCCAACATAATTATGTGCACAACTTAAATTTAAATATAAACAATAGCATTTTTATACTAGGATTTTCCACTTATTACTGGAAAATATATACATTATATGATAAAGTATTCTTGTAAATCTACAACGTTACTTGCTTTAAATTTTTAGACATATTAAACGGGAAAGAGGATGAGATTCGGCGATCTCATCCTCTCTTTTTACGTCTTTTTTTAGTAGTATTTGATTTAATAACTTTCGTCGTTATGTCATACTCATCAGGATATCTAACTCTAACAATATCACCATAAAATAAGCGTTGTTCTCCATACCTTTTACAAAGCGATAATTCAGGATAAACTTCTTCAACTTTCGCAATATAATTATAGGATTTATCTCTCTTCAATACATCAATAAAATATCCAGATTCAATATCTTTATTTGTTCCTGCATTAATAATAAATGACGTATCATCTAGTATTCTTATAATTTCAACTTGTTTCATAATTTCACGCTAGCCTTCTTTAATTCTTAAAATATGAAATATTATGATAAGTACTTAGTTGACTGATTTTAAAGTTTCATAGAGTTGAAGAATATTTAATATGAGATTTCTCTCTTCTTTACGATCAATTTTTTTATTATTTAATAAATTTTTTACTGTTTTTTTCTTTACATTACATAATTTGGCAATAGATTTATTAGTTAAATTATACTCTTTTTTCAATGTTTTTTCAATATAGTACTTAGAGTATTTTAATGCGTCTTTATTTTCTCCAATCGCCTCAAAATAGTTGAGTCTTTTTCCAATCTCATTTCTTTGTACATCTGTTAATACGCCTTGATTACCATGTAATAGTAATTCGTACTTTTCTTTTGACAGATTTAATAGCTTTCGTAATTGCTTGTCGTCTAATTCGTATTTATTTGAAACGTTCTGTATTCTTTCAGCATAATTTTTTTCATTAGCCTTTGCCATTCTATCACGTCCTTTGTTACTATTTTATATACCCAGAAATAGAAATTTTAAGCAATGATTTCCATAACATGATATGTTGGAAATACATTAATAATCTTAGGAAAGGTGCGATTACATATGCTTACACTTACAGATTCTGAAATTGAAAAACAATATTTTATGAAGGATGCTATTAAAGATACTCTGGCGTTATTTAACAAATTGGAACAAGAACAAATTATAGTTGAACATCGAACAGTTATTGAAATGCCTAATACGCACAACGCTATGCTCTATATGCCTTGCTTAGATTTAAAAGAAAAGCTTGGGACAATTAAAGTTATTTCTATTTTTCCTGATAATCCAAAAGTGAATTTATCTACTACACAAGGCAAAATATTAATTACTGAATTAGAAACTGGACAACATAAAGCAATCATCGATGCGAGTTATTTAACAAGATTAAGAACAGGTGCATTAAGTGGTATAGCGACTGACTATTTGAGCAGAAAAGATAGTCGTGTTTTAGGTGTGATTGGTACTGGAGGTATGGCGTTCGAACAAGTTTTAGGCATACTTGAAGTGAGAAACATTGAACATATTTATTTATTTAATAGAACATTTGAAAAAGCACAACTCTTTAAAGAAAAGCTGCAAGATTTTGGTATTAATATAGAGATCAGCGTAACTCAAGATGTACAAGAAGTTGTACAACATAGCGATATTATAAACTGTGCAACACGTTCAAATGAAGCTGTATTTAATGCTAAAGATTTAAAGGAAGGTACACATATTAATGGTGTTGGTTCATACCAACCTTCAATGCGCGAAATCGATATTAACGCAATAAAAAAATCATCCAAAATAGTATTTGATGATATTGGCGGTGCTCAAACCGAAGCTGGAGAATTTATTCAAGCTGAAAAAGAAGGCCACTTTAGTTTTGATAGTACATACGGGGATTTACAACAACTCGTATTACACAAAATAAATGGTCGTGAAGATGACACTGAAACGACCATTTTCAAATCCGTTGGCGCTGCTCATTTCGACTTGGCAGTAGGTATCGGTGTATTTAAAAAATTATTTTCGTAATTCATTTAAAGGACGATTACTATAAAAAGCATCATGTCATTAGTTAACGCCTAATGACATGATGCTTTTTTTGTATGAACTTTACAATCAAAATCTTATTATTCTATATACAATTCCACAGCATCTCTAGTTTTACTCATTGTTACAACATGCTCATCATAATTTCTAGATAAATAACTATAAAATAATATATCTATTGTCATAAGTTGTGAAATAAGCGAACTTGTTGCTGCAAGTCTCAAACTTTTTTCTGAGCTTGCATCGTGTATCAAATAAAAGTCCGCAACTTTTGCTAAAGTGGATTGTTCTGACTGAGTAAGTCCAACTGTTTTCACACCATATTTTCGAGCAACTTTTGCTAGAGATATTGTTTCGTTATTCTCACCTGAATTGGAAATGCCAATCAATATACAGCTTTTACTATGTGAAGCAATCGCTGTCGCTAAAAAATGTGTATCTAATGAATGAATGACTTGTTTACCTATTCTTGTGAATTTTTGATATAAATCTTGTGCTACTAAACTGGAAGCACCCACACCAAACACGATAATCGTCTGCGTATCGTATAATTGATCCACAATTTGATTGATACTTTCATCAGAAATATGTTTTTCAGTCATTTCAAGTGTGTGTGAAGCTCTCGTTATCAGTTTCTTACTGATTGAATCAACAGTCTCGTCTTGTTTAATTTCTTGATAAATACTTTGTTCATGTTGAGGTAAATATCTAGAAATCGCTAACTTCAAATCTGTGAAACCTTTAAAATTCAATTTATGTGTACATCTAATAACAGAAGCCGCACTTGTGTTTGTTATCTTTCCTAATTCTTTAGCACTTAAATTAATCGTTTTTTCAGGGTGTTCCATAAAATATTCAGCTATACGTTTTTCGTGTTTCGTTAAATGAGACATTTGTTCTTTTATAAATAAGAGTAAATGTTGATGTTCCATATCATTAGTCCTCTTCCAATTCTTGTGGTGCAGTCATTTCTTTATTTGTACCAAATAAGTATGTCGCAACAAATCCCCCTAGATAAGCTGCTAACAATCCTGCAATATATCCTAAGTACATGTTATCAGAAATTAAAGGAATAAGAGATACACCACTTGGTCCGATTGCTGTGGCGCCAACGTGACCGAGGCCACCGATAACAGCACCACCAACACCCCCACCAATACAAGCAGTAATAAATGGTCTGCCTAATGGTAATGTAACACCGTATATTAATGGCTCCCCAATACCTAAAATACCTACTGGCAATGCACCTTTTAATAAATTAATAATTTTTTTATTTTTTCTACATTTAAACCATAACGCAAATGCAGCACCTACTTGTCCTGCGCCTGCCATAGCTAATATCGGTAATAAATAAGTCGCGCCTGATTGGTTAATCATTTCAATATGGATAGGTGTTAAAACTTGATGTAATCCAAACATAACGAGTGGTAAGAAAGTCGCGCCTAATATAAATCCGCTGAATGCGCCACCTATATCTAACACCCAATCGATAACCCCTAACAATCCATTTGAAACAAATCCAGCTATAGGCATGATTAAGAAAATCGTACCGAGGCCCATTATAAATAATGTAATGGTCGGTGTAACAATAATATCTACAGAACTTGGTACAATTTTGTGTAGTTTCTTTTCAATTAATGACAATATCCAGACAGCGAATATGACACCAATGACACCACCTTGACCAGCAGCTAATGGCTCGCCATTAAATATGTTCTTTATCGGACTTTCAGGATCCATACCAGTGAGCATTGTTGTACCACCAATGACACCACCTAGTCCAGGTGTAGCACCAAACTCTTTAGCTGCATTAATCCCAACGTAAATAACGAGATATGCAAAAATACCATTTTTGATGATATCAAATATTAATACAAATTGTTCCCACGTTGCTCCATCTAATGTTCCAGCAGCTAACATATTTGAAATCACTGCTGCAATCCCACCTATTAAACCTGCACCAACAAAAGCAGGTATTAAAGGTACGAATATATTTGCGATAGATCTTAATACTTTTTTAAACGGTGATTGATTCTTTTTGTTTAAATTTTGTTTGAATAAATCCGCTTCTTTTTCTACTTGCTCCTTATTTGATGCTTTATGTTTAATGTCCTCCCCTAAATCGACACCAATTATTGAACTCATTTCATTTGCTACTTTATTAACAGTCCCTGGTCCAATAACGACTTGAAGCATATCATCTTCTACAACACCCATTACCCCTTTAATATTCTTTAGGCCTTCAACGTTTACTTTACTATAGTCAACGATGTTCATCCTAACACGCGTCATACAATGAATGACTTTATCTAAATTATCTCTTCCCCCGACTTCTTTCAAAATAGCTTGTGCGATTTCTCTTTCTTTTGACATAACCTACACACCCCTTAGTTTACGTATTTCTTACGAATCCCTTAGCTTGTTTCAGCTTTTCAACTGCTTCTGCTTTCGTAATTTGATGCATCCCCATCACGATTGCTACTTTTACTTGTTCGTCACTTTCTTTAAACAACCTCATACTTTCATCATCTGTGCAGTCTAATACTTCTTGAATCATATTAACTGCACGTTGCTTTAACTTTTTATTCGTTGGTTTAACATCAATCATTAAATTCTCATACACTTTACCGATACCGACCATCGCCCCAGTTGATATCATATTAAGAATTAATTTTTGTGCTGTGCCTGCTTTAAGTCTTGTTGATCCTGTTAATACTTCTGGACCAACATCAACTTGCACTGGGAAATCAGCATGCTTTCCAACTTCAGATTGTCTATTACATGTGACACAACCAGTAGCTACTTTAATACTTTGAGCATATTTCAAACCACCAATGACATATGGTGTTCGTCCACTAGCAGCTATACCGATGACAGTATCATGCTCATTAATTTTTAAGTCTTTTAAATCTTGCTCCCCTAGACTTTCATCATCTTCTGCCCCTTCTACAGCGACTGTCATAGCAGTAGGACCACCCGCAATCAGTCCAATAACTACATCAGATGTCACACCAAATGTTGGCACACATTCTGCAGCATCTAAAACGCCTAATCTACCACTCGTTCCCGCTCCCATATAAATTAATCTCCCACCATTGTTTAAACCTTTTATAACTTGTGTAATAAGATTGGCTATAGCCTTATTTTCTTCTTTAATAAATTGGGCAACCTTTTGATCTTCGTTATTCATCACTTCAACAAACTGCTCAGGTGTTAAAGTATCTAACTTCGAAGAATGTTCATTCCTTGATTCTGTCGTTAAACGGCTAATATCCATCTAATCTTCCCCCTTAATAAACTGAAAAGCTGTTCCCGCATCAATCAAGTCAATGCACGGCAAATCTTGTTCGCATACGTAACCTATAACATTTACCGCGTCATTATGATTTAAGTGTTTATTCACAATCTGTAATTCATTCATGTAACGACCATACTTTATATTATCTAAAGTAATGGCACCCCTTTTTCTTGCAACCGTGTTTTCAGGCAACACTTCTTCCCGAAAAGTTTGCCTCGCTTCTTCCGCTCTAATCACATCTCTTGCTTTGTCTTTTCTATTATGAAAAATGCTCCCAATAACATAATCTAAATGCTTTGTTTCGGATTGTACTTGAAGTGACACGATTCCATTATTAAAGAAGGTGTTGAATTGATTAATCGTTGGTTGATTGATATGCGTATCCCCTATACAAATATCATCTACACCTAGTGCTAATAACTCGTTAGCAGCAACTAGAGGATGGACTTTTCTATGATCTTCTAATGTAGGTAACCCTTGATAAACAGGACTTCTAAGCGTTGTTCCCGGAACAAATGCCATTATTGAAATATCAGGAAATAATGACTTCAACTCATTGTTCTTATTTATAAAGAATTGTTTATCTAACCCTGTTTCAGGACGAGGATAGTAATTATGTGCAACCATAATGCGCGTCATATCAATATTTTGAGATTGTAATTGCGTGAGTATATTCAGAGCGTCTGTACTCGCATTACATACAATTTTCACTTCATCTAATAAAGAAATAATATCCTCAAGTTCTAAAGAGATATCTAACCTTATATAATCAATACCAATCTCACTTAATACTTGCGGTTCTTTATATGATAGACCTAAATTGTGAAACGCATGAGGACTTGCATCAGCTATAATTTCAGCTTTGCTTCCTACAAGACGTTTCAATTCTTTTAGCTTTTCAAAATATTGACTTGAGTCCTCTTCAGGAATTTGAAGAGAAGTAAACACATACTGAAATCCTTCTTCTAACATAGTTTCAATATAAGCACGATCAAAAGATTCACCTAAATATACTGAAAAACCTAACATATCAACACACCCTTTTTGGAATCGTTTACATTATCTCATTTCTGGAATTTAATTTCAATATTTATACGATTTATTTACATTTTTGGAATGAAATTACACAAAAAAATATAGCCTAGGACATAAATGTCCTAAACTATAATAATTATGTAAAGTGCATGCTTGCCTGGGGTATGGCTCGAGCCTGTAGTCGCGCGCGGCATACTATTCCCCCGGGCGTCAGCACTTTACAAAACCAGAAATATAAAAACACCCAATCCGAAAATGATGCCAACGGATTGGGTGATTTGTTTTAAGTACAATTAATTATTTTTATTGATCATGTCTTTTATTAATTGATTTACTTGTTCGATATTTTTACTTTGTTGATTCAATAGAGCCATAACATTTTGGTCGTCAGTTTCTGAACTTTGATTTTTTTGTTCTTTATCGTTGTCGTACTGACGCAATGCTTCATATAATACTTCGTCTTTTGAATTTGAATCAATCTTATCGTATAATGCTTTCGTTTTTGGACTGACTTCTATTGTAGCTACACTTGTATCTTCAGAACTTTGTGCAACATGATTATTTTCACTAAGTGCATGTCCTTCAATGTCTATTTTAGGCAAAATTGTGTTTAACCAGTTTGGTAAGTACCATGATGCTCTGCCGAATAGTTGAGTAAGTGCTGGTATGATCGTCATTCTTACAATAAAGGCATCGAATAATACGCCGAATGCTAATGCAATTCCCATAGATTTAATCATGACATCATCTTGGAATACGAAACCTATAAATACACTGAACATAATAAGTGCGGCTGCTACGATTACAGGTCCACTTTCTTTAAGTCCTACTTTAATTGATTTCGTATTGTTCATTGTACGCACGTATTCTTCATGAATTCTGGACATTAAGAATACTTCGTAGTCCATTGCCAATCCAAACAACAGTCCTATTGTAATGACTGGTAAGAATGCGAGCAATGGACCCGTTGAATCTACTCCAAATACGCCACTCATAAATCCATCTTGCATAATAAGCGTCGTAAATCCTAACGTTGCTACTAATGATAATACAAATCCTAACACTGCTTTAAGCGGAATAATAATCGATCTAAACACAACCATTAATAGTACAAATGCTAATAAGATAATAACACCTGCAAATAATGGAATGGCGTCATTAAGTTTTTCTGACATATCTATATTGATTACACTTTGACCAGATATTTCCGTACTTAAATCATACTTATCTTTCGAGTCTTTATTATAATCTCTTAAATCATGAACTAAATCATATGTTGATTCTGCATTTGGTCCTTTTTCTGGCAGAACTGTGACTAGCGCATAATCTTTATCTTTATTGAGTTGAGGTGGTGTAACTGTTTCAACATTTTTGATATCTTGAACGTCTTTCATGACATTTTGTAAATCTTTTTGTAATGCTTGTTGATCATCTTTTTTATCTGATGTGTCTACGAGCATCACAATTGGTCCATTAAACCCTTCACCAAAATCATAAGAAATAATATCATATGCTTTTTTCTCAGTTGAACTATCAGGTTTCATGCCATTATCTGGTATACCTAATCGCATATGTGAAGCTGGCAGTGCAGCAGCAATTAAGATAATTAAACCGATAAGAATTGCAATCCACGGTTTACCTACTACAAATTTAGACCAAGGTGTGTCTAAACTTTCATTTGAATGAATTTTACGTTTTTTAGGGTGTATTTGTTTATGAAACACACTAATTAATGCCGGAAGTAACGTAATTGAACTGAGTACAGCAAAGATGACACTTAATGCAGAAGCAAAGCCCATTGTAGCTAAGAAACCTATGCCTACTAATGCAAGCCCACATACTGCAATGACAACTGTTACGCCTGCAAATATAACTGCGCTACCAGCTGTTCCTAAAGCTAAACCGATTGCTTTAATATGATCCTTCTCAGTTTTAATAATTTGTCTATATCTAAATAATATAAACAGGGCATAATCTATTCCCAGTGCTAAACCTATCATCACGGCTAGCGATAACGTAACGTTCGGAATATCGAATGAATATGTTAATAATGCGATTGTACCAATACTTGAACCTAATCCAACAATTGCACTGATAATTGGCATCCCAGCAGCAATTAATGAACCAAAAGTTACAAGCAAGACAGCGAAAGCAACAATAATCCCGATTGCTTCAGAGCTGCCCCCTATTTCAGTATTTGCATTTAATGCATTTCCCGTTAATTCTGTCTGTATGTCATCATCTACTGATTTCATAGCATCTTTAACTTTATCGACAGAATCTGATTTTATAGATGTTTGAGATACTTTATAATTGATATCTGCAAAAGCAGTTGTTTGATCTTTATTTATTTGTTTATTTTCATAAGGATCCGTAATTTCTTTTATATCATCATCTTTATCTTTAGCATCTTTTAAGGCAGCTTGAATATCTTTCATCGCTTTTGGATCTGTTATGCCTTTTTTATCTTCACTTTTAAAGACAACTCTCACATTTGCCTTTTCACTATCTTGATTAAATTCTTTTTCAATTTTATCGTTCGTATCGATTGATCTAATACCATTCATTGTAATGTCGTTATCAAAAGTGGGTTTATTAATCGTCAATGGTGTAACAATACCTACCAAAACAATTAGCCAAATAATAATCGTTAACCACTTATGTTTAGCAATGGATGAACCCAATCTGAATAAAAAGTTCGCCAAAATATTTCCTCCCTTAAATCTACTCTATAGTTTATGCATACAGTGTATACAACATAACGCATATAATAACACTTCAGTACATACCAAAAAAGAGATAAAATCCCAAATGTGTATACTTTGTCTACACATTTAAAATAATGTAGAAAAGCCGTTTACTAAACGTTCACATTTGGGATTTATAACTTTTATAATAATAATAGAATTAAGGCGATGATTGCAGGGCCACCTTGTTTCAAAATAATCGATTTAGAACTTGTAAGACTACCGTATATTGCTGCTAAAATAATAAATATTAAAAACACCGCTACAAACTCTTTAGGATTTGTAGAGAAAAAAGCACCATAGAATAAGGCTAGAGCTAACAACCCGTTATATATACCTTGATTTTTCAGAAGTACTTGAATGTTTTTATCCTTTAATACTTGCTGCTTTAAATTAAATGTTTGTGATGTTTTTTTAGAGTCTGTTGCAATCGTTTCTAAATACATAATGTACAGATGTTCAACTGCAACAATAACTACAAAAATCGTCGCTAATATGTGCATAACAAGTCTCCTTTATAGAACAGTTTGATTTTCTTTTTCGTGTATCATTTCAATGATTTCATTTTTCTCATTCATAACTGCTACTTTTGGTGCATGCGTTCTCGCTTCTTCATCAGTGACTTGAACATAATTCATAATAATAATGACATCATCTACTTGCACTAATCTTGCAGCTGCACCATTTAAACAAATTTTACCACTGCCTCTTTCACCTTCAATAACGTAAGTTTCAAGTCTTGCACCATTATTATTATTAACAATCGCTACTTTCTCATTCGGTAATATATCTACCGCATCTAAAATATCTGCATCTATTGTAATACTACCTACATAATTTAAGTTAGCCTCAGTGACTCTAGCACGATGAATCTTCCCGTTCATCATAGTTCTAATCATCGTATTCATCTCCATATCTATATTTGTATGTTCGTTATTATCATACAATGATATTTTAATCCGTCAACTATTATATCCTATTATTACTTTTTAGTGCCTATAGAACAAAATAGTGCGTACTTACATTTTATCGTCTTACACTTTATACTAATCCATACAATAATAAAAAGGAGTTTTGAACATGAATTTCACACAGTTTCATAATGGAAATAATATGCCTAGTGTTGGTCTAGGTGTTTTTAGAGTAGAAAATAACGACACAGCTAAAGATGCTGTCAAACATGCCATTCAATCAGGATACAGAAGTATAGATGCAGCATTTATATATGGAAATGAAACTAAAGTCGGCGAAGGTATCGCTGAAGGTATCAAAGCAGCAAACATCTCAAGAGACGACTTGTTTATCACATCTAAATTATGGTTAGATGACTACGGAAAAAATAACGTAAAAGAAGCCTATGAAAAATCTTTAAACCTACTAGGACTAGACTATTTAGATTTATATTTAATGCATTGGCCAGGTACAGATGCAGATTTAATGTTAAATACATGGGAAGGTCTAGAAGCATTATACAATCAACAATTAGTTAAAAATATAGGTGTAAGTAACTTCAATATAGATCACTTAGATATCCTATTAAACAAAGCAACTGTTAAACCAGTCTTAAACCAAGTAGAATTCCACCCATACTTAACACAAACAGAACTGAGAAATTATTTAAACAAACACGAAATAAAAATGGAATCATGGTCACCACTTATGAATGCAGAGATTTTACAAGACGAAGTAGTCAATAACATTGCTACAGAAATAAACAAATCTCCAGCGCAAGTCATCATACGTTGGAATATCGACCACGATGTAATTACAATACCAAAATCCGTTACACCATCACGCATTGAAGAAAACTACGACGTATTTAACTTCAGTTTAAACGAAGCGCAAATGCAACAATTAGACGCGCTTAATCAAAACAAACGCATAGGACCTAACCCAGCAGAATTCAACGGTTAAGTTGTTGAGGGAATCGTACAGTATCTTCTGAGTCTTCGTGCGTTTTATCCAGTATTTACCAAAAGCTCACAATATCTTTCGAGTCTTCGTGCGTTTTGGCCGTATCAATCATTGGACAACGTAATCCTAATTTCACTTGGATTCGTTCTCTACGATTTTAAAATATAACAAGATCTCTTCACTAGGCTATAACCTAATGAAGAGATCTTTTATTTTGAGAACGGGTGCTTATATTCAATATTTTTTAATTTCCAATATATTAGTTTTTTCAATTATACGCAAGCTAATTATTAATTTATTTGTATTATAAAATTATTATTAGAACATCTTATTTTAATATATTACATATTATTTCATACTTATTATATTGCGTTAGTAGTTAATTTTTTGGTATTATTTAGGAGTAAACTAATTTCGCGGGAAACATTCAACAAATGAATAAAAATGAAAAACTCAACATTTTAATCAATGAGCAAACAACTAAGACATATACACCTGAAAAACCTAATAAATAGGAGGATTTTATGGAAAATATTATTCACTACGAACTATTAAAAAAAGACATCTTCAACAACATATTCGATGAAACACAACTAAAACGTATGGATATACTCACTTTGTATCATTTAGCTGAAATGAATGAAGATGAAGTATACGTTCGAAAACTTCGAAAACTTATGTTTGATCCATCATCTTCTGAATTAACTGGCGCATTAAAAACACTAGAAAATTTAAATTATTTCAAAAAAGTTAGAGATCCATTAGACGAACGCTCTGTTATATTGAAGAATATTGACTATGAAGCAATTAATTCCACTTTATGCATTTGCAAAAATATCACAGTGGATCATTTAGATCGATTCGATTCAGATGAAGAAAAAACAGTATTGTAAGTATGTATATATAAATCACCCAACCCGAAAATGAAATCAACGGATTGGGTGATTTATATTTCCTCTCATATCCATGAGCAAATTCTAATTATATTTTTATGGATAGGATATACTTGTATTAAAATATAGAGTTGGAGAAACTTATGAATTATAGACGTGCTATGAGAAGAGACGTAGATGGCACTATTCGTGTTTGTTCAGAAGGAGGATTACAATGTTGAGATTAAGTGTATTAGATCAAGCGCCTATATCTAAAGGGCATACACCTGAAGAGACACTACAACATACTATTAAATTAGCTAAATGGGCTGAGTCGCTAGGATACCATCGTTATTGGGTTGCTGAACATCATAATACAAGCGGTTTAGCGAGTTCATCACCGGAAATCTTAATGACACAAATTGCCGCTTCTACTCATGAAATCAGAGTTGGATCTGGAGGTATATTACTTCCTCAATATAGCCCATACAAAATTGCAGAGAACGCAAAAACTTTATCTGCTTTATACCCTAATCGCATCGACATAGGATTTGGAAATTCACCAGGTGGTTCTCCAATTACTCAAAAAGCTTTAACAGATCATCATATTAAACCGAAAGAAGACTTTTATAGACAAGCGTCAGATTTACAAGGCTTCATGCACAATACATTGCCTAGAAATCATGAATTCAGACTCGTTAAAGCTGGACCTCGTATAGATAATCCACCTGCAATGTGGCTTTTAGGTCTGACAGAAAATGGTGCAAAAAATGCAGCACAACTAGGGATAGGATTTGTATTTGGGCATTTTATTAATCCGAAGTACGGTAAAGTCGCGATGAAACGCTATTATGAAGAGTTCACACCATCAGTAAATCATAAAGAACCTGCAACAATTATTTGCATATTTGTCGTATGTGCAGAAACTGACGAACAAGCAGAAGCACTTGCTATCACGCAAGACAGATGGCTATTAAACGTTGGGAAAGGATTAGGTACAAAAGTACAACCACCTGAAGAAATAAATAGTGATGAATACAGTAATGAAGAATTAGAACAAATTAAGAAAAATAGAAATAGATGTATAATAGGATCACCATCCACAGTTAAAAAGCAGCTTAATCAACTAGCTGAAGCATATCAAACAGACGAATTTATGATCATCACAAATATATATAACTTTGAAGACAAGAAGAAGTCATATAAATTGATAGCAGAAGAAATGTTGTAATGAGAATTATAGATTGTGTATCATATTCGGTACTAACTTTAATGTCTATTTTACAATTAACATATTAAAGGGGTCTGAATGTTGCTTGTTTGATCAGTCTTGCAACTTACAGACGTTCTATGTTGCTTGTTTAGTTAGTCTTGCAACTTAGAGCCGTTCTATGTTGCTTGTTTGGTCAGTCTTGCAACTTACAGACGTTCTATGTTGCTTGTTTGGTCAGTCTTGCAACTTACAAGCGTTCTATGTTGCTTGTTTGGTCAGTCTTGCAACTTACAGACGTTCTATGTTGCTTGTTTGATCAGTCTTGCAACATAGAATATGTACTTAAACGAACAAACGAAAAAAATATAAGAAAAATGGATATTTATAACGATTTTGTGAAGTGCTGACGCCCAGGGGAATAGTATGAGTGAGAGACTACAGGCTCGAACCATACCCCTAGGCAAGCATGCACTTTCAAAATCGTAGATTCTATAAAAAATAACAACTCATTACTAGCTGAATAAATCAGTGAAATGAGTTGTTATTTATTTTGAGTTAGGATTTATATCCCGGACTCTTCTTTTAATTTTTAATTCACGAATCGTTTATCATCTAATCTTCTACATATTTATCGCTAGCTGCTTGTAATGCGAAGATATAAAATAACACTGATATGACAATTAATGAGATGATTCCGACATCCCATCCTCCTAATAAATCATGTAAAAATCCGATTAAGAATGGTCCTATGGCAGCTATGAAATAACCAATCGATTGTCCGAATCCTGATAATGACATGCTTCCTGCGTTTGTTCTTGCACGTATTGAAAAGAATGTCATACATAAACTGAATCCTGCTCCCATTCCAAATCCTGCTATTATAATGCCAATAACTAATACTATGTATGATTGACTGAATAACAAACTAAATCCTAATACAAACAGCATACTTACAATTGTTACGAGTAATTTTTGATTTTGCATTTTAGATGCGATTATTGGAAATATAAATGTCATTGGTACTTGTGAAAATTGGTTTAGCATTAATAAAAAGCCTGCTACTGTTGGTGACAAACCTTTATCTACTAAAATGGTCGGCATCCAAGCTATAACCGTATAAAATACCATTGATTGCATCGCCATTGTTAATGCCACTACCCAAGCTAATTTGGATGTGGCCATTCTAACTTTTGGTCCTTGTGTTTTAGCTTGCATTGCTTTTGTAGCTTGTAATTCTTGTTGTTTGCCACTTTTAACTTGTGGACACCAAAATACGATGGCTAATATTGTTAATACAACCCAAAATGATAGTGATAACCGAAATCCTAGTGGTGTTATTTCAGACAATGGATAACTTAATCCACCACCTAATCCTGCAGTGAAATTCATAGTGGCACTATATACACCAGTAAATAATCCTATTTGTAATGGGAATCTCCATTTTACATAGCTTGGTAAACATACGTTTCCAAAAGCGATAGCGATACCTAATAGAATTGTTCCGACTATAAATAACCCTATATCTCCTGATACGCGTAATAACAACCCTACTAATAATATTAATAAAGCATATAGAATGGTGCTCGACATCGTAAGCTTAGTCACGATTTTAGATACGAACGGTGAGACAAATCCAAATATAATCAACGGAATCGTTGTTAACAGTCCTGCAAGGGTGTTACTGATTTCTAAGTCTGATTTAATTAATTCTATTACAGGTCCTACCGATGTTAAAGGCGCTCTTAATGTAGCTGCTACGAATATCATGCCAAAAAGAATTAGCCATATTTCTTTAAATTTATATTTCTTAATATTATGCTCCAAATTTTCCACCACCACGATTATGCTTTATATGTATTAAACTACATGAGTATAGTTGAATTCATATAAGTAAATTAACTTTTTAAACAAAAAAGACTGTCGATAAATTAAAGACTTTATCGACAGTCTAACATGAAAGCATCGCTTACTGCTCGTTTATTTTTTATATTTTGTTCTTTATTTAAAATTGTTCTGATAGAATTTTTTGTTCTAAGAAGTTAAGCATATAATCAGGGCTACCAGTCTTAGCATCTGTACCAGACATTTTGAAACCACCAAATGGGTGATAACCTACAACTGCTGCTGTACAACCTCTGTTCAAGTACAAGTTACCTACATCATAATCTTCACAAGCTTGTCTCCAATGCTCACGATTATTTGTAAACACTGCACCTGTTAAACCGTAGTCCGTATCATTCGCTACTTCTAATAGTTCTTCAAAATTTTCTCCTTTAGTAAACCCAACGACTGGACCGAAAATTTCTTCTTGCATAATTTGATCGCTAGATTTTAAATCAGAGATAATTGTTGGATGAACAAAGTAACCTTTGCTGTCATCCGTTTTACCACCAACTTCAAGTTTACCTTCTTTACTGCCAATTTCGATATAATTTTTAATTTTATCGAATTGTTTTTGATTGATAACTGGTCCCATATACACATCAGAACCGCCTTCTGTATGATCAACTGTCAGTTCTTTTGTTAACTTGATTGATTTCTCTAGAACTTCATCATAGACATCTTTGTGTACGATTGCTCTTGAACAAGCTGAACATTTTTGACCAGAGAAGCCAAATGCTGAATCTACAATTGCTTGCGCAGCTAAATCTGTGTCGACATTTTCATCTACAACAATTGCATCTTTACCGCCCATTTCAGCGATAACGCGTTTTAAGAAGTTTTGTCCTTCTTGAACTTTAGCAGCTCTTTCAAAAATACGTGTTCCAGTTGCTCTTGAACCAGTAAATGTGACAAAGTGTGTATCTTTATGATCTACTAAATGATCACCTATTTCTTTAGGTTCACCTGGTACAAAGTTAACAACACCTTTAGGAAGACCAGCTTCTTCTAAGACTTCAATAAGCTTATATGCGATTAAAGGTGTATCTTCTGCTGGTTTTAATAATACTGTATTACCCGCGATAATGGGTGCTACTGTCGTACCAGTCATAATTGCAAATGGGAAGTTCCATGGTGGTATCGTAACACCAGGGCCCATAGGTTTATAAATATATTGATTATGCTCGCCTTCTCTATCAAAGACTGGCTTACCATGCGCCAATTCCATCATAGAGCGTGCATAGTATTCTATAAAGTCTATTCCTTCATTTGTATCTCCATCAGCTTCATTCCATGGTTTACCAGCTTCATAAACCATTAAAGCAGAAAATTCGTGTTTTCTTCTACGAATAATAGCAGATACTCTTATTAATAATTCAGCTCTTTCTTCAGGAGTCCATTTTCTCCAAGTCTTATAAGCTTCTTTCGCCGCTTCCATAGCTTGATCGACTTGTTCTTTAGTAGCTTTAGAAACTGTTCCTAGGACTTGTTGATGATTAGCGGGATCTACAGATTCATATTTATCATCTGTAAAAATTTTCTCTCCATTAATCACGAGAGGAATTTCTTTACCAAATTCAGCTTTAACTTGTTTTAAAGCCTCTTTAAAAGCCTGTTGATTCTCTTCATTTGTAAAATCTGTTGCAGGTTCATTGTGAAATTCTACTACCATCCTAAATACCTCCTAAATATATAAAACTAATAAGAGGGAAATACCTCTTATAGAACATTTTACTATTCTATTTCCATTTTTATCAAGTAAAGGGCTTTCAAGAATGAGATATTCATCAAAATAAAGAAAAAAAGTTTGGAACATAAATGTCCTAAACTATCATGATTTTGTAAAGTGCATGCTTGCCTAGGGGTATGGCTCGAGCCTGTAGTCTCTCCCACATACTATTCCCCCGGGCGTCAGCACTTTACAAAATCAGAAATATAAAATCACCCAATCCGAAAATGATTCCAACGGATTGGGTGATTTATTTTAAGTTAGGATTTATATCCCAAACGTTTTCTTTGTTCTATCATATATTTGCTTTATATCTTGAGGTGTCGTTTCGCAACAACCGCCAACTATTTGAACACCTTGTTCAATCCATTCTATTGATTTTTGAATAAGTAATGCGTTCTCTGCTTCACCTATCCAAACTTTCTCAATAGGGTCGAATGTTTTACCGCCATTAGGATACAATGCGATAACTTGTGGTAATTCGAGCAATCCTTTATGAATAGCTTTGTCTACACTATTAATACTTGAACAGTTAATACCAAATACAGGCACGCGATCGACATGCTGACTAATATAATGAACTACCTTTTCAAAATCAGTACCATCTGATAAATTACCTTCACCATTAACCGTACATGATATCCAAAAAGTCATTTGATCACTATAGTTCGGAATGATATATTCGACAATCGCTTTAATCTCATTAATATTAGGTACCGTTTCAAATACGAAATCGTAAATACCTCTATTAATCAAAGCATTTATACGTTCTTCATGAAAATGAACATAGTCTTCAACCGAGATGTCATATTCTCCAGTGTATTCTGAACCATCACTCAAATATGCGCCATATGGGCCCAAGCTTCCAACTACGACTTGCTTATCTGTTACAGCTGCATTTATATTATTAACCGCAACATCAAATAATTGTTCTATCTCTGTAGTCGACATACCAATAGATTTAAACGTAGCAAAGCTTGCTTGATATGTACTCGTCAATACGATATCCGCACCAGCATCCGTAAATGCTTGATGTGCTTCTCTTACTTTATCAGGTTGATGGATCAACACTTCACTAGACCATAATGAAGAATTCAAATCACATCCATAACCTTCTAAAGTTGTCGCTAAACCGCCATCTAACACTAATGTTTGTTCATGATTGATTTTATTTAGAAGTCTCAATAGTTTGACCGTCCTTTTTATGATATTTTACAAAGTAAAAAATAATCGCAATTATAGCAAATGGTATTCCAAAGTATAAGGCCGGAAATTGATTAGAATCAAACACCATACCTACACATGAAATTAAACATAAGATAAAGCCAATAATGGGCACACTTTGATGTATTTTCATATGTTTATTTAAACGTTTAGCATTAAAATAAGATAAACAAATGCTCATCCAAACAATGACAACAGCTAAACCTGCAATTGATACGAGCACAATATATAATGAGTCTGCTGCATAAACACTTGAAAATAGCGCTAATAAACCTCCACACATACTGAATATTGTAGCGCGTATCGGCATGTGATGTTTATTCAACTTTTTAAAATAATTTGGAAACATGCCTTCATTAGATAAACTCCATACCATTCTACTCGCAGCATACAGTCCTGAATTTGCTGCAGATAACAGTGCCGTAATGATCACTAAATTCATGATATCTCCAGCATATGGAATACCCATATTTTGAAAAATAACAACAAAAGGACTTTCTAAAGATTTGCCTTGATAACTCGGAATTAAAATAGAAATAACAATCATTGTTCCGATAAAGAAAATAATTAACCTCCATAAAGTTGCATTAATCGCTTTAGGAATCACTTCTTTAGGATTTTTAGTCTCACCAGCTGCAATACCAATCAGTTCAGTACCACTAAATGCATAATTGACTGCTAACATCGTTAAAAATACAGCGCCTAAACCATTTGGAAATGAAGGATTAGTATACCTAGACTTAATTGTTTCTAACCCATTATATCCACTGTAATGAATAAGGCCGAATAAAGTTAATGCACCTAAAACAATAAAAACAATAATAGCTATGACTTTCACTAAAGAAAAATAAAATTCAACTTCAGCATAAAACTTAGTCGATATAATATTAAAAACGAGTACAAGTATTATCGCAATACTTGAAAATATGTATACAGGTGCGTCGGGCAACCATTTCTGCATTAAAATACCTACTGCAGTAAACTCTGAACCAAGTGCAACAGTCCACGTTAACCAATAAAACCAAGCGACGATATATCCTATAGAAGGATGAATATATTTAGAAGCATATACATGAAACCCTCCCGTAACAGGATGTTCAATGGCCAATTGACCTAAACATAACATCACGAGATAAACTAACACTGCACCTACTATATAAGATAACATCGTACCTAAAGGACCAGCTTGTTGCAAAGTATAACCAGAACTTAAAAAGAGACCAGTACCGATTACACCACCAAAACTTAATAACATAATATGACGTTGTTTCATATCGCGCTTATATGACTGACTAGACACAAAATACCTTCTCTCTAAATTAAAAATATCTTTAATTCTATATCTTTCGAATAATTCAGTCAACTCAAAATTTTCTGCAAACAGTATATAGAAAGAATAATTGATATAAAAAGGATAATATTTCATGTGTTTTATAAGATTCACTTTTATGATTATCATGCCAAGAGTTTGGGATATAAATCCCAACTTAAAATAAATCACCCAATCCGTTGGAATCATTTTCGGATTGGGTGATTTTATATTTCTGATTTTGTAAAGTGCTGACGCCCGGGGGAATAGTATGTGGGAGAGACTACAGGCTCGAGCCATACCCCCAGGCAAGCATGCACGTTACAAAATCATTATAGTTTAGGACATTTATGTCCCAGACTCCATTTAATCATCATGCTATACATTAACTTTCGAGTGCTTTTTTTAATTTTTCTTGAATTGTAGCTACATCATCTTCTGTTGGGCTAAATTCAAACTTTTCATTATTTATAAAAACTGTTGGTATACCTTTAATACCTCTTTCAAATGTTTCTTGATGTATCGCTAATGATCGATCGTCTGCATTTTTTTGTGGAGATAAACTAAGATCATACTCCATTTTTCTTTCTATCGTTTCAAAATTCAATGTCCATTCTTCTTGTGTATCATATAGGTGACGTATAATCTTCAATGTTTCTTCAGGATCATTATAATCTAGATGAATATTTGCAACAGTACCTTTTAATAGCCTTTGTTTCGTCTTATCAAAATGCTTAATCACATATTGAACACTTCCATCATTGATATAAGGTTCTAAAACTTCATCAGCTGCTGCAAAATAATGCGCACAATATGGACATGCGAAATTTATAAATGCTTCTACTGTTATATTTGCATCTTTATTGCCTAAAGTTAAATGTTGTATTTCTGTCATCACGATTACCTCCTATATATATTGTTATATTAATTTAACCATTTCATCGACTATAATGCTAATGATTAAATTCAGAATTGTTAATCAATTGTCATTAACTATAAAAAAGCATACAAAAAAACACCTCATAACTAAGTTATGAGGTGTTTAACTAATAATTTAATATTAGTTTTTGTTAACGTTAACCGCTTGAGGTCCACGTTGGCCTTCTTCGATATCAAATGTAACTGAAGCGCCTTCGTCTAATGATTTGTAACCTTCAGTTTGAATTGAAGAGAAATGTACGAATACGTCGTTACCATTTTCTCCTTCGATGAAACCATAACCTTTTTCTGCGTTAAACCATTTTACTGTACCTTTATTCATAATAAAAGTCCTCCTGTGTGCTTTTGCACGATATATTTGCAATAATCAATCTTCAAACTTAAATGGACTTTATTAACAATGAATAAAACTACCAATTAATTTAATCTCGAAATATCACTTGAGACTTACTATACAGTATAAATTAGAAAATGTAAACCCTTATGTTAAAAATAACTTTTTTTCTTACTTTTATCACTCATAATCACTACAAATAATACTTTTCAATTACCTTTAATGATTCGTCTAATTCATATATAAGCGGTGCACCTGTTTTGATTTCTAATTCCGATATTTCATCATCGGGTATATCTTCTAAATATTTAATGAGTGCTCTTAAAGAATTTCCATGGGCAGACACAAGTGTTGTTTGATGATTTAACAAACTTGTAGAAATATGATCTATCCAAAATGGTATCACTCTGTCTAATGTATCTTTCAAACTTTCTGATACCGGCATAATTCTTCTATCTAACATTGCGTATCTTCTATCATTTAAATATGTTTCTCTTAACTTTTCATCCGCTTCTGGTGGTCTAGTATCATATGATCTTCTCCAAATATGCACTTGTTCTTCACCAAACTCTTCTCTTGCTTCATCTTTATTCTTACCTTGTAGTCCTCCATAATGTCGTTCATTTAAACGCCAACTTTTATAAACAGGTATCCATAATTGATGAGAATGTTTTAATAATAAATAAGTTGTTTCAATGGCCCTAGTTAATAGAGAAGTATACACAACGTCTATTTCTATTTGTTGTTTTAATAATTTTTCACCTGAGATTCTCGCTTCATTATAGCCTTGTTCTGATAATGCCACATCTGCCCAACCTGTAAATAAATTTTGAGCATTCCATTCACTTTGACCATGTCGGCATAAAATTAATTTTGGCATATGATTCGCTCCAATCTATACACTTGTTATATCCATTGAAACACTAATCCCTTATTTTTTAAAATAAAAAGAAAGCATACCACTACAAATAATATTCCAAATTACGTGAATCAGTTCTATAATTAACTATTATATAATCGGATGACCTTTCAGCCATCTTAATTTTTTTACAAAAGGTTGGATTAACATGATTTCAAAAATGATTAAAATCGTACTTCAAATCTGTGTTCTTTATTTAATTACCTTATTAGGTAGTTGGATTCAGGAAACGTTAAACATTCCAATTGCTGGGAGTATTATAGGACTCGTAATATTATTCTTACTATTGCAGTTCAAAATTATAAAAGAAGACTGGATAAAAGATGGTGCGAACTTATTATTAGGGACAATGATATTTTTCTTTATCCCTTCTATTGTAGGTGCAATGGATTTAATGGAACAAATGAATTCACAATTTATCTTCTTAATCGTTTTAGTCATTGCAAGCACATGTATCGTTGCTTTATGTTCTGGATACGTTGCTGAAAAAATGATAAAACACAGTTATATAGAAGAAAGTAGTGATAACTCATGATTATTAAAGCATTATTTATGATTGTTTTAACAATTATCATGTACATATTCTCACTATTTATTCAAAAAAAATTTAAAATTGCCCTACTCCATCCTGCCCTAGTATCCTCGATTGCGATTATATTTGTGCTCATTATCTTAGGATATGATTATCAAGATTATATGACAGGTGGTAAGTGGATTTATAACTTTTTAAATTGCACAGTTGTATGTTTAGCCTATCCTTTATATTTGTATAGAACGATGATCGTCAAACATTTCAAAGTTATTATAACAAGCGTACTTGTCGGAATATCCGTCAATCTCATATTAATGTTCACCGTGTTAAACGTCTTAGGTTACTCAAAAGAAATGATTGCTTCACTATTGCCTAGATCCATTACAGCAGCAGTTGGTGTTCAAGTATCACAGCAAATAGGAGGGACAGACAGTTTAGCCGTACTGTTTATTATCGGGACAGGTCTTATAGGAAGTATACTAGGCTCATATTTAATAAGAATAGCTAACTTTAAATCTTCCATTGCAAAAGGACTCACGTACGGAAATGCTTCACATGCTATAGGTACCGCTAAAATATTAGAAACTGATATCGAGTCGGCTGCTTTTAGTTCAATAGGTATGATTTTAACTGCGCTGATCAGTTCTATAATCTTACCGCTGTTTGTTTTATTGATATATTAGTCTTCGTGCACTTTATCCGGATTTTACTCAAATCGCACGATATCTTTTGAGTCTTCATGCGTTTTATCCAGATTTTACCAAAATCGCACAATATCTTTTGAGTCTTCGTGCGTTTTGTCCAGATTTTACCAGAATCGCACGATATCTTTTGAGTCTTCGTGCGTTTTATCCAGATTTTACCAAAATCGCACAATATCTTTTGAGTCTTCGTGCGTTTTATCCGTAGCACTCATTGAACAACGTAATCCTATTTTCACTTGGGTTTATTCTCCACGATTTTGTGAAGTGCTGACGCCCGGGGGCATAGTATGCCGCGCGCGACTACAGGCTCGAGCCATACCCCTAGGCAAGCATGCACGAACAAAATCGTAAGATTTTAAAACATATTATGATATATACTAAAAACAGTATTGTGAGTTGAACATGCACGAACAAAATCGTATAATTCAATATAAAAAAATCTCTTCACTAGGCGATCGCCTAATGAAGAGATTTTTTTGAGTTTAGGACATAAAGTCCTAAACTTTTTATTCTAAATTTGCATGATTATTTTGCATTGTTGTTTCACTAACTTTTAATTCTCGCATTAAATCTATTACGATACTATCTAAATATATTTGAGCACTTTGTTCGAATAGGCTTCCTAGCGGTTGCTCTGATCCTTGCTCATCATATTTTGTACCTGCTGGCAATTTAATCACTTGATTTGCAATATCTGCTATCGGTGAGCTATCTTGCGTTGATAGCAATATAACTTCTGCACCAATGTCTTTTGCTTTTTGTGCGAGTAATTTTAAGTGTTCTGTTTTACCTGACCCTGAAACGATAAGTAATATGTCGTCTTGTTTAATCGATGGTGTTGTTGATTCACCAACGACATGACTTTTCTTACCTAATTGATTCAATCTCATTGCAAAACCATTTGCGACAAATGCTGAGCGTCCTTTTGCAGCTACAAATACAGCATCTTTAGATAAAAGATGTTCTATGACTTGCTCTGTAACTTGCTTACTCACTTGATTTAAAGTATCTTCTATTTCATTAAGAATTACTTTATAGTTATTCATATTATTTACCTTCAATAATATCTCGGCATAATTTAGCAGCTGCTTTTGGATCTTCAGCGTTCGCTATTCCTCCACCTACGATAATTAAATCTGGATTTTCGTCTGCAACTGATTTAATTGTTTCAGGTGTAATACCGCCTGCTACAGCTACTTTAGATTGCTTAATAACAGATTTTACTTTGCGTAAACTTTCTAATGGAGATTCACCTTCAGCTTGTAAATCATATCCAGTATGAACAGCTATATAATCTGCACCTAATGCATCTAATTCTTTAGCACGTTTTTCTAAGTCTTGAACGGCAATCATATCTACTAATAATTCTTTGCCATTTTTATGTGCTTCTTCAACAGCACCTTTAATAGATGCATCTTCTGCAACGCCTAAAATTGTCACGATATCAGCACCAAATTTAATAGCTTGGCTCACTTCATATCCAGCCGCATCCATAATTTTTAAGTCTGCAAGAACTTGAACATCTTTAACAGATTGACTTAATAATTCAACAGCACCTAAACCTTCGTTAATTACGATTGGTGTACCGATTTCTACTATATCTACATATTCTTCAACTTGTTGAGCTAATTTGGCAGCTTCTTCTTTATTTAATAAATCTATTGCTAATTGTAATTTCATAGTATTTATATCTCCTTTGTATTTTTTACTTAACATCATCAATTATGATACAATATACAAAAATAAGCAATACTGACAAATATGTCACTTAGTGAAGAAACGGGGTCGTATCATGTTACTCATCAATTATAAAGAAACGGAATATTATAATTCTAAAGACTTAGCATTATCGGTTATCGGTGGCCGATGGAAGATACCAATCATCTGGCATTTACTTCAAGAAACACCATTAAGACTCAATCAGTTAGAAAAAAAATTACCAGATATTAACCAACGAATGCTGATTAGACAATTAAGAGAACTTGAAGAGGACCATATTGTTAGTCGAACTGTTTATCCAGTCGTTCCTCCTAAAGTAGAATACAGTTTAACTGAAATTGGCAAAGATTTAGAACCTGTCGTAAACGGGATATGTAACTGGGGAGACGAATATTTATCATTTTTACAATCCATTCCTAAAGAGCAATAACATATGACTTTTCATAAAGTTAGATTTTGCTAAAATAAAATAAAAAGGGGTTATTTTATGACATCACAACAGCTTACTCAAGAAGAACAAACAGAACTTATCACTACCTTAAAAAAACGTTTTGAAAAATTTCCAGAACGACACGAAAATATCGAATGGTCGGATGTAGAAAGCCATTTACAATCTAATCAAGAAAAATTATGGTCACTTCATGAAATGGAACGTACAGAAGGAGAACCTGACGTTATAGGATATGAAGATGGTCAATATATTTTTGTAGACTGCTCAAAAGAAAGTCCAAAAGGCCGCAGAAGTGTATGTTACGACAGAGAAGCACTAGAATCTAGAAAAAAATATAAACCAGAAACAAGCGCGATAGATATGGTAAATGAAATGAAAGTCACATTGCTTACAGAAGAACAATATAGACACCTTCAAACACTTGGAGAATTTGATAAAAAATCATCAAGCTGGGTAGAAACACCAGAGAAAATTAGAAACCTTGGTGGTGCATTATTCTGTAATTTACGCTACGACACAGTCTTTACCTATCACAACGGAGCCGATTCATATTATGGCGCAAGAGGTTTCCGTAGCATGTTAAAAATATAAATTAAAGCTGTCTTAACGATCCACGTATAGTGATTTGTTAAGGCAGCTTTTTAATTCACGATTAAAATTCAACAATAAAGCATCACTTATAACCACTTGCACCTTCAATCAAACCGGTTATGACATAACTACTGACAACATCGTACAAAACACATACGATATATATAAAGGAGGCATGGATATGAAAGTTAAATTCAATGTACACTTACAAATTGATGCATCTACAACAATAACTGATGTCACCATCAACACTTATGAACAAGAAATTGGTAACAACCTATTAAAATATATACAACAATATGAAACGCCTAACGGGAAAATAGGCATTAAAACTTCACAAGGTGTTTATCTCATTACGAAAACAGACATTATATTCGCAGAAGTATTTGATAAACAACTTACCATTGCGACAACAAAAGAAACATATACGACTAGAATGTCACTCAATGCCTTACAACAATCATTGCCCGAAAATAAATTTGTACAAATTACTAAATCATCCATCGTAAACATAGAACATATCACAAAAGTATCCCCTTCCTTTTCAGGAAATTTGTATGCAACACTTATAAACAATCAAAAAGTGACGATATCCAGAAGATACGTCAAAAACTTAACTCAAATATTAGGAATATAAGGAGGATAAAATCATGAATAAAACATTAAAATCAACCCTACAAGGCATTGGCATAGGAAGCAGTATCATGCTCATATTCATCGCCATATTTGAAGTTACAATAGGATTCCAAGAAGTATTCAGCGTTTACCTATTCGGTGCAGTATGCGGATTCTTACCAATCGTTTATGAAGTAGATCGCATACCATTACCCTTCAAACTCATCATTCATTTAGGAGGCAGCATCTTAACATTCTTCATCATCTCAACGATAAACAATTGGGTACCATTACAACCTGAGCCCCTAATAGGCGCACTCACAGTATTCACGCTCATATTCATTGTAATATGGTTGATATTCCTCATGATCAACATACAACAAAGCAAGAAAATTAATACAAAACTTAAAAAAATGTAAAAAAATAGCCCTTAAGGTCATCAACCTTAAGGGCCTTCTTTAAAATATTCAATATCCCACTTTTAAAGTTCGAAAATATTTATTCCCACTATATCTTCTACAATATCTTCCACTAATTATATTTGTTAAGGTCATATTTATCATCTAATAATTTTTGTAGCTTAGATTTTCTAATAGAATATGCTTCTATATGTTTAATGTTTTCTACAGATAAATCTTTGTTTGCATCTTCTTTCCATCCCCAACAAAATAGATATGTATCAGTGTCACTATATTTATTACCAAATAGCCAACCTTCTTTTAATACATTATCCTTAAGAAATGATATTTCTAAAACAAATGTTGGAATATCTTTATTAAAATAATCAGTTGCTGTCTTTTCATCAATATTAATTAAAGACCCACTTTTTGATTCTAATATTACATCTACTCCTTTGTTTTGTTTAGACACATCATAATTTCTTTCAATATTATTAATTTTATTCATGTATTTCTTTTCTATTACAGGATAAAAATATTTATCTAAAAATTCCCCTACTATTCTTTCATCTTCTATGTTTTTAGCATATTTAGATTCAGTCATGCTAACACCCACTTATATAGAATAATAATATAATTATCACTAAAAATCGAAATAAAATCAATAAATTTAATATTTACACTTATATATACATATAACTATATTACCAATACATTTTCATCTCACATACGTTTTATATTTGTTACCAAAAGACACTTCGCATTAAAGTCGAAGTGTCTTTTTTACATTATTTAATACAACGAACGATATATATAAGGCTATATTTGAATTACTTCAGTATTCCATACATCTTATATAATTCCTTCAAACTAATATCTATATCCATACTTTTATAAATATTTCTTCTCTTCTCATAAAAATATTTTAACATTTGCTTTTTATCTTCATCAATTGAATGATGAATCCTTCTATGACATGTTGGACACAAGCTTATGATATTCCCTGAAAAATCTATTGAATTCTCATATAGTCCTTGTGCTGCCATTGGTATAAGATGATGAGCTTCCACGTGTGGCATTTTATCTGATTCATTTATAAAGGTTTTGTGGGAATTATCAAATTCACATACCCAACCACTTTTTTTCTTAGCTTTTACACTTTCATGATAGTTTCTAGGATAAAAATAAGTGTTTTGAATTGATCTTTTTTCTTTTCTTTTAACATTCTTCAAATCAGTATCTTCAAAACTTATCAACTTACTTTTACCTGAATATTGATTTTGACTATTTAATTCTATGTCTACTTTCTCTTCATTTTCAGAGTTTAAATATGTTATATATGATAATAAACATCCTAAAGTAGCACTATAAAAATGATTAGTATTTCCATTAAACTCTTTAAATCCTTCAATCTCAGTTATTTTCATAAGCTTTTTATATGTATCAAAGTTGTTAAGTGTACTGATGCTGTCTTTAAATTTTACTTCATAGCCAATAATTAATCTAACGAGACTCCTCATATAAGAACTAGCTTTTTGACTGCTTTTATTTGCTTTTCCTGCTTTATCAGTGAGATATTGAGCATAATCTTTAAATTTTTCTAATTCTTGTTTATATTTTTCTTTTGTATCTATATACTCGTTGCTTTTAGTGGAAATATTATGAAATTCGAACATTTATTATACTCCTAATCATTTTCTATATATTATTAATTTAATTATTAAATGCTCACAATTTATTGATTTTATTTAATATTAAACTATTCAAATAAATAGTGCAATTTTCCTCTTATTTTCTAATTTCTTAACGAATATAATTCGATTAATCAGTCCAGTCATAATAAAAACACTCCAATTATTCTTTGGAGTGTTTCTTTTGCTCTATACTTTCATCACCTATCCTATTACAACGCACCTTTTATTCTTTGATCTGTTACAATCAACAGCACGTTTCCTTGCTCTATTTCTTTTATATATTTTTCCGCTTCTTCTTTTTTTACATTAAGTATTTCTAATTTTCTTAGAAATTCATCTTCTTTATATGTGTAACCACCAATATCTTGTCTATTATAATTCACATTTTCTAATTCGGTTTGGCTGACAATCTTTTCTGTGTGTTCTTCGCTTGATGACAATACATAAATATCTTTTTGGCTAATGCCAGTATCTTTCAGCGTATTAAGATCCGCTTCTAAGTCTTTTTCATTTGTATATACTTTTACAACAGGGTTCATAAATACAACCTCCATTCAATTACTTATTATGTGTTTTTAAATCATTATAGCGTTCTTTAGATATATAGAAATTACTGTTGTCTATGATGAAATCAAAGACTTCTTCTTTCGTAATTCCATTTGGTAATTCGTACGTAACTTCTATTCTTTCATCTTCAATAGCATCTACTAATTTGATTTGTTCAGGCTGAACGGCTATTGCCCTTTTATTATATTTCAGTTTAATGTCCGTTTTCCGTTCTTCAATCAACTGTAATTGATCGATTTTAAATGCTGCGTTAACGAGTTCTTTTATTCTTTGTTCTCTTTTACGTACGCTTCTTCTTTTTTTGAAATCTTTAATATATTTCATTCTAAGAATAAGGTATAAAATCAAAATAATAATTAATGATACGATAAATAAAAGTGTACCCATCTCTCATCCCACCTTTTATGTTATAAACTCTTCAAACGTGTATAATAATCTTGTTATTATATGTTTTAATTCCCTTTATTATTTTTATTAAACTCCATGCTCTTTTACTTTTCTATTTGAACATTCAAACTATTATATGTACAATGAAATTAATAACTAAATAAGTAACCACTGGAAGTGCCTTATTAGAGGCTGAGACTAAAGTAGTGACTTTGGGATTCCCTGAACCTGATCCAGTTCATACTGGCGTAGGAAAGTGGCGTATCTAAAGAAGCTAATTTTTGCGCTATTTTTCTATCTAGAGAAATAGCGCTTTTTTATTTGGAGTGATTCAATTGTTTATTGCCGTTTCACCGTACAAGTATTTGGAACATATTGATTTAGATCATTACATTAGCATTTCTAAGGAGATTGATTTGTTATTGCTCAGAGTGCCTATGAGTCGTGATTCACTATGCCATTCTATTGAGTATTTAATGGACCATGGATTTCCTAAAAATAAATTAATGATTCATTCAGATACTTCTCTGCTTGAATTATATGACTTAAGCTTTATTCATTTTCGAGAAAATGATGCGCAAGCTTTTCTATATAAACAAAATCATGCTCATATTTCAGTGAGCATGTCGACACATTCATCTGAGAGCATTCAACAAGCGCAATTGCATCATTTAGATTTTGTGTTCTTTGGCCACATCTTTGAATCAACTTCTAAAGAAGGCTATGTTCCTAGGACAGCTGAAGAAATCAAACGTGCTACTTCTATTGATATACCTATTTTTGCAATTGGTGGTATTGATCAACATTCTCTTCAATTTCTTCCTAAAGGTTTTCAAGGCATTTGTGCAATTTCGTTTTTCAGAGATTCTAGTATCAAAGAAATTGATTCTTTAAGAAAGGTGTGGAATGCATATGTATGATGTAGTAATTATCGGTTCTGGTGTGATTGGTATGTCTATTGCACGAACGCTAAGTGATAAGGATTCTTTATCTATTGCCGTGATTGACCGTGATGTCCCTGGTTTACATGCTTCATATAAAGCTGGTGGCATGTTAGGTGCTCAAAATGAATTTGTACAAGATACAGCTCTTTACCAACTTGCATTACGTTCAAGAGATTATTTCAAATCTTTGAGCCAAGATTTATACAAAGAAACAAATATTAATATCGATTATCAAGAACATGGCTTAATTAAAATGGCTGCATCAGAAGATGATATTGAATGTTTAAAAGCACAATATCACTTTTTGAATCAGCGAGATCGTTCTGTGACAACGCTTAGTGAAAATAGTTTAAAAGACCTTTGTAACGACTCAATTGAGTTCAATCATCATGCCATTTACATTCCTAATGATGGTCAAATTAATGCTTCTAAATATACGAAAGCATTGTTGAAATCTATTAACAATAAAGGCATTGACCGCTTATATCATACCGAGGTCAAATCTTTAAAGCGTTTGAAAGACTGTTATAAAGTTCAAACTTCTCACAGCATTTTGCTTGCGAAAAAAGTTGTTGTAGCTGGAGGTGCATGGAGTAATGACTTACTAGAAAACTATCAAATCGAACCTAAAGTAACGGGGGTTAAAGGTGAAGTGTTGTTATTAGAGCATAAACATCTTAACTTAAAACAAACTTTGTTTATGACGAATGGCTGCTATATCGTACCTAAACGAGGCAATAGATTTTTAGTAGGTGCGACGAGTTATGTAGATGATTACTCTGTTGGCACTTCAACTGAAGGAGAACAATGGTTATTTAACAAAGCAGCCGCATATATTCCACTGTTAAACAGTAGCAACATTATTCATAAATGGTCAGGTATTAGACCATACACTGATCATGAGTGGCCAATCATGGATGAAATAGATAATGGACTGTTTCTCGTTACTGGCCATTATAGAAATGGCATTTTACTTTCACCGATCATTGGAAAGCTCATGTCAGAATGGATCGTCAATGATCAACCACCATCATTAATTAAAGATTTTAAAGCTAAAAGGAGTGTTCATTTATGAAATGTATCATTAATGGAGATGAATTTAATTTCGATGAGGCATTAACTTTGTCGGACTTACTACAGTCACTGGAATTAGATCAAGAAAGAATCATCGTGGAGTGGAACGACACACTTGTTAAAAATGATCAGTTTAATGAAATTGTCGTTAGAGAATCAGATCGATTAGAATTATTAGAATTTGTTGGAGGCGGATAAAATGTTAAAAATAGGACCATATGAATTAAACTCAAGATTATTATTAGGCACTGGTAAATTTGAAGATGAACAAACGCAATCGGAAGCCATTGAAGCTTCTGGGACAGAAGTCCTTACATTTGCTGTTAGACGAATGAATTTATACGATAAATCACTTCCTAACCCGTTGGCTAACGTAGATTTAGAGAAATTTATTACTTTCCCTAATACTGCTGGTGCTCATACGGCAGAGGAAGCTGTGCGCATCGCAGAAATTGCGGATCATGCTGGCTTATGTAACCTTATTAAAGTAGAAGTTATTGGAGATGACAAAACGTTATTGCCTGATCCAATTGAAACATACAAAGCTTGTGAAATACTATTAGAAAAAGGTTATATCGTTTGTCCATATATTTCATGTGATGTCGTCTTAGCTAAACGATTAGAAGCATTAGGTGTGCACGCGATTATGCCACTCGCTTCTCCAATCGGTACAGGTAGAGGTATCAATAACCCACTGAATTTAAGATATATAGTTGAACAATCTAACGTGCCTGTCATTGTAGATGCGGGTATTGGTTCTCCAAAAGACGCTTGCTTTGCTATGGAACTCGGTGCAGATGCAATTTTATTAAACACAGCTATTTCCGGTGCTAAAGATCCAGTAATGATGGCTAAAGCTATGAAATTAGGTATAGAAGCTGGTCAATTAAGTTACAGTGCTGGTAGAATCCCTGTTAAATATACCGCTCAAGCATCTAGCCCTACAGAAGGTTTAGGATTCTTATAATGAATCGTTATGAAAGACAAATGAAGTATCAACAATTTGGAGAACAAAGCCAAATACAACTACAACAAACGAATATTTTAATTATGGGTGCTGGTGCGCTCGGAAGTCATGTCGCTGAATTGTTAGCCAGAATGGGTGCGCACAAATTATCCATTATCGACATGGACATTGTAGAGTTATCTAACCTACATCGACAAGCACTTTACGATGAGCATGATGCCAAAGAAATGTTACCTAAAGTATTCGCATTGAAAGAAAAAATAAAGCACATTAATCACAATGTTGAATTAAATGCGATCCATCAAGAAATCACACCTCATAATATAGAAGACATCATTAGCAACGTACAACCTGATATTGTGATAGATGGCATGGACCAGTTTGATATACGCTTTTTAATCAATGAAGCTTGTCATAAACTACACATTCCATGGATTTATGGCGCTGCAGTCGGAAGTAAAGGAACCGTTTATGGCATTGATTTTACTGGACCATGTTTAAAATGCATACTCAATACAGTTCCACAAACTGGTGAAAGCTGTGCGATTAATGGTGTATTACCACCCGTTGTTCAACAAGTCGCAAGTTTTGAAGTATCTGAGTTATTGCGCTTCGTTTCCGGAAAAGGTTTTTCTAAGAAACTTGTGACACTTGATACTTTTGAAATATCTACTCGTGCAACAAATATTGATATATTAAAAAACGATCAATGTACCGTTTGTGAACAAAATATTTATCACGCTTTGAACGCGTCGCCTAGTCCATCTATCGAATCACTTTGTGGAGATACATTTTTGTTCAGATTTAAAGAACATGCATTTGAGTTCGCGCACTATTTCCCAGGTCATATTGCTAAAGAAAATAGCTATGTTAAATTCATAAATTATGATGATATTAACATGACTTTGTTTAAAGATGGTCGTATGAACGTTAGAGGACTTGAAACAAAAGAACACGCTGAAGATATGTATCAACAATTAATTAAATGTATAAAATAATTTTCAACATCATTCTAGGGTGATATGCTTTTTTAATTAGGGCTAGTATCTTTTGAGTCTTCGTGCGTTTTATCCATATTTTACCAAAATCGCACGATATCTTCTGAGTCTTCGTGCACTAAGTATAAAGTTAATCTGGAAATGATAATTTAATAATGTACACTTTTGATTGTTTAAGTATGCAGTTAATCCAAGACATTGTCCAAGTCGTGAGTTAAGTCTGAAGTTAATCCAAGACTGTACTGAACCCAAAAAGTTGAACTTTTTGGGTTCAGTACAGACATTGCCCATATCGTGAGTTTATTCCGTAGTTAATCCAAGACATCGCCCATTTCGTGAGTTAAGTACTGAGTTAATCCAAGACATTACACGAATACGTCTTATTTTATCGTTATAAAAGATTACTTTGATTTTGCAAAGTGCTGACGCCCGGGGGAATAGTATGCGAGAGAGACTACAGGCTCGAACCATACCCCCAGGCAAGCATGCACTTTCAAAATCGTAAGATTTTAAAATAAAAAAAATCTCTTCACTAGACTTAACTAATGAAGGGATCTTTTATTTTGAGTATGGTTATTTATGTCTTTGGCTTTTTTTGATGATCTATAATCTCTTTTAATACGACTGCCTGGTTATGTTTTTCATCTTTAGCGCCGTACAATAAGACAATTTGTTTATCATTGTTTTTGTATATTTCTTTTAATTTTTCTAAAGCTTCTTGCTGTTCACCTGATTTAAGTTCTTGTTTATATTTTTCTTTAAAAGAAGAAAATTTATCTTCATCGTGATTAAACCATTTTCTCAAAGAACTAGAAGGTGCGATTTCTTTTAGCCAATAATCGAGATTTGCTTTATCTTTGGATATACCTCTCGGCCATACACCATCGACTAATACTCTAATGACATCTTGCTCGTCACTTTCATAAATTCTTTCTATTTTACAACTCATGATTCATCCACTCCTTTTTATAATGATAACCGTTATTACGAGCTTTTAAACCATTAAAGAAAACGCTTAATGTGTTATACTATATCTCAAATGATAGGTGTAATTCAAAATAATAAATCTCGAATATGATGATTGGAGTGAATTTTTTATGACTCAATACGACAACCAGAATTTAAAAGAAAAATACTTAAATTTATTAGCTGAAAAGTTTGATGAAGAAGAAAAAGTAGCGACTGAAATTATTAATTTACAATCTATATTAGATTTACCTAAAGGAACTGAACATTTTGTGAGTGATTTACATGGTGAATATCATGCTTTTCAACATGTATTAAGAAATGGATCAGGTAATGTACGGGCAAAAATAAATGATATATTCAAAGAGACACATTCTGAAGAACAAATTAGTGAACTTGCGGCATTAGTTTATTATCCTGAAGAAAAACTAAAGCTTATAAAAAATCAATTTGAAACAAAAACAGATTTAAACGAATGGTATATTGAAACAATTAAACAAATGATTCATCTCATTTCGTACGCATCAAGTAAATATACACGTTCTAAGTTACGTAAAGCATTACCGAAACAATTTGTATACATAATCGAAGAACTTTTATATAAAAGCAATGTCTATAACAACAAGACTACTTATTATGAAACCATCGTTCAAAAAGTTATCTCTCTTGGCCAATCAGATAAATTAATTGTCGGCTTAGCTTATACAATTCAACAACTTGTAGTGGATCATTTGCATGTTGTAGGAGACATTTATGATCGTGGCCCTGAACCTGACAAAATTATGGAAACATTGATTAACTATCATTCTGTTGATATTCAATGGGGAAATCATGATGTGCTTTGGATTGGTGCATATGCAGGCTCTAAAGTATGCTTAGCAAATATATTAAGAATATGCGCTCGTTATGATAATTTAGATATTATTGAAGATGCATACGGTATAAACTTGCGCCCATTAGTCAATTTAGCAGAAAAATATTATGGAGATAATCCAGCATTTTATCCGAAAGAACATACAGAAAAAAAGCTATCAGCAGATGAAAAGCTACAAATCACAAAAATTCATCAAGCCATTGCCATCATTCAATTTAAGTTAGAAAGTCCAATCATTAAACGTCGACCATCTTTCGATATGGAAGAAAGATTAGTTCTTGAAAAAGTAGATTATGACAAGCAAGAAATCACTGTGTACGGTCATACTTATCCACTTGAAAATACTTGTTTCGAAACTATCGATCGAGAAAATCCAGCACATTTAATCGAAGAAGAAGAAGAAGTGATCAATAAACTTTTACTCTCTGTTCAAGAATCAGAAAAGCTTAAACGTCACATGAACTTCTTAATGAAAAAAGGTAATTTATATTTGAAATACAACGGCAATTTACTTATTCATGGATGTATTCCAGTAGATGAACATGGCAACATGGAAGATATGGAAATTGACGGTAAGATGTACAGTGGTAGAGTATTACTTGATCAATTCGAACATCATATTAGAGAATCATTTAGCCATAAAAATGAAACAGATGATTTATCTACAGATTTAATCTGGTATTTATGGACGGGTAAATATTCTTCCCTATTTGGTAAACGTGCCATGACAACATTTGAAAGATATTTTATTAAAGATAAATCTTCTCATAAAGAAGTAAAAAATCCATATTACTATTTAAGAGAAGATAGTGAAATGTGTCGTAAGATGTTGGAAGAATTCGACTTAGACCCAGAACAAGGCCGTATTATAAACGGACATACACCTGTTAAAGAAATAGATGGTGAAAATCCAATCAAAGCAAACGGTAAAATGATTGTCATAGATGGTGGATTTTCCAAAGCATATCAGTCTACAACAGGTATTGCAGGCTACACACTACTATACAACTCATTCGGCATGCAACTCGTTGCCCATAAACACTTTGGCACTAAAGAGAATGTACTTTTAAACGGTGCAGACGAACTATCTGTACGACGTGTTGTTGATGAAGAACTCGAAAGAAAAAAAGTACGCGATACTAACATCGGAGCTAAATTACAAGAAGAAATTAACATGTTACAAGAACTGATGTCTTATCGTTATATAAATTAAAAAAGTTCGAGCCATACCCCTAGGCAAGCATGCACTTTCAAAATCGTAAGATTTTAAAACAGATCACGCTATTTACTAAAAAACACCCAATCCGTTTAATTTATTTTCGGATTGGGTGTTTTATTTTAACCATTTTGTAACAAATACATTTTATGATAAATACCTTTTTCTTTTATCAGTTCATCGTGCGTGCCGCGCTCTACTATTTCACCTTTGTTCAATACAAGTATTTGATTAGCATCTTGTATTGTCGATAGCCTGTGAGCAATTGCTAATGTTGTTCTGCCTTTACGCATTTTTTCTAATGACATTTGAATTTGTGCTTCTGTTTCGGAATCTATATTAGCAGTTGCCTCATCGAGAATTAATATTTTCGGATCACTCGCTATTGTTCTCGCAAATGCTAACAATTGTCTTTCTCCACTGGAAAAGGCACTTCCTTTTTCAATTACTTGATGGTCATATTTCCCTGGTAATTTATTGATAAATTGATCAGCGTTCACAAATTCAGCCGCTTCTCGTACTTTTTCAAAAGTCATCGTAGGATGATACAACGTTATATTCGACGTAATTGTTCCATAAAAGATAAATGCATCTTGTAACACAAGCCCGATATTATGTTTCAAATCATTTTTAGGTATCTCTTTAATAGATTGATTATCAATTAAAATATCACCTTGATGAAATTCATAAAACCTCATAAACAAATTAATAATTGAGCTTTTACCAGAACCGGTATGTCCAACGAGTGCTACTGTTTCTCCAGGATTTGCAGTAAATGAAATGTCTTTTAATACATCATTTTTGCCATCATAACTAAATGTAACGTTTTTAAATTCAACTTTACCTTCACTGATGTGATAATCTTTTCTCTCTAGTTGTTCCGGTTCCACCATATCATTATCAATCAGTTTAAACACTCGACTAGCTGAAACAAGCGCTTGTTGGAGCACATTTAAATTTTGACTGACTTGGTTAATCGGTTCAAAGAAACGTTCCATATATTGTACAAAAGCAAATACAACACCAGCTGTTACGCCCCCTGAGAAGCTCAATATACCGAAATAACTAAGAATCATAATAACTGCAAAGACTGAAATCATACTAATTGCAGGTCTTAACAATAGTCCATCAATTCGGACTGTCTTCATATTAAATTCATAGTGCTCGTCATTGATGTCGTTAAATTCACGTTGTAATCTTTTCTCTTGGTTAAACACTTGAATAATTCTCATACCTTCAATCGACTCAGCAAGTTTAGCATTCAAATCAGATAAAAGTTGTCTTGCTTGTGAGAAGTATATAGCAGAGTATTTTCGATAAAGTGCGAGCACTAATATTATAACTGGCACAAATATAAGCGCCATCAACGCTAGTTTAAAGTCTAATATAAACATCATGGCATAACTTGAAATGACCATAAATATTGCCATTAAAAAGGATGCAAATACGCCGATGAACATTTCTACAATCGCTTCAGTATCATTCGTTAATCTAGATACAATACTGCCACCAGGTTCCTTATCAAAATAGCGCATACCTAATTGACCAATTTTATCAAATGCATCAATTCTTAATTGTTGGATGACTTTAAACGCTAAATATTGAAAAAGATAAACATTCCAATAAGTCGTAATAGCGCCTATAACTTGTATCGTAAAGAATACAATAATTAATAAAGTCATATCACTTTCTGGAAATACTTGCGGTGTTAAATAATCATCGATAAATACTTTTACTAAATAAGGTGTTGCAATGCTCGCTACTGTTGAAATCGACAACATTAAAAAAGCTAGCGCAATAATACCTTTGAAGGGGAATGTATATTTAATCAATCTTTTAAGTACTACAAATTGATCTTTAGCAGTTAAATTATGATTTTGTGCCATCGTTGTCATCCCCCTTCGCTAGTTCATCTAGACTACTTGCAATTTCTTCGTGTAAAGCTTGTGCTTGATACGTTTCATAATACCAACCTTTATGACGCATTAATTCATGATGTGTACCTCGCTCAATAATTGTGCCTTCATCCATAACAATAATGATATCCGCATGACTTACCGCACTCATTCTATGTGCCGTTATAATATTTGTTTTACCTTGTCTGACGTTCTGCATATTTTCTAAAATATGTTCTTCAGTTTCAGCATCTACTGCAGATAACGAGTCATCTAATATCAGTACTGGTGGATTCATAATCAATGCACGCGCGATAGATATCCTTTGTTTTTGACCGCCGGATAATGATACGCCTCTTTCTCCAACTACTGTATCGTATCCTTCAGGGAAACTTAAAATATCTTCATGAATATAGCTTGTTTTGCTCGCGTTATAAACGATTTCATTCTCTAGTGATGGATCACTAAACGCAATATTATTACGTATCGATGTTGAGAATAAGAAATGATCTTGCGGCACATATCCAAATTGTGCTCTTAAACTACTAATATCGAAATAGCGTAATGGATGATCACCATATTTAATTTCGCTAGCTTGTTCAGTATCAAACTCACGTAATAACAAGCGGATAATTGCACTTTTTCCTGAGCCCGTTCTACCGACAATACCGACCGTATCACCTTTAGAAATTGTAAATTGAATATCATGTAAAGCAATACTGTCATCATTTGGAAAATGAAATTCTTTAATATCAAACTGAATATCACCTTCAGGAATTTTGTCCGTCTCGACTTCTGTATTAACACCGTTTTTAACATTTGTAATCTCATTTATTCTTTCATAAGATGCATGTCCTCTTTGAACAATATTAAAAAATAGCCCCAATGCTAACAGTGGCCAGACCATCATTCCTAAATACGTTGTAAATGTAACAAGTTGGCCTATCGTAATGTCATCATTAATCACCATTTTTGCACCATAGAAAATGGCTAAAAAGTAACTGACACCAATAACTGACATAATGGTTGGATCAAATAATGCATCAATTTTAGAAACTTTTAAATTTTTGTTTACAACATCATCACTTAAACGTTTAAAATCTGCTTGGTCATCTTTTTCATATCCGAAAGTTTTTGTAACTTTTATACCAGCAATACTTTCTTGTGTCTTATCATTCAATTGACTAAATGCAGCTTGTGCTTTTTTAAATCCACGATTGAGCAACTTACCGTAGTAACTCGTTAATACGATCATGATAGGTAGAGGTATCATGACAATTAGCGTTAAACGCCAGTCAACTGTAATTGCCATCGTGATTAATACAGCCCCACCGGACATCAACGAATCTGCAATCGTTAACACACCGCCACCCGCAGTATTCTGAACGGCTCTTATGTCATTTGTAGCATGTGCCATCAAGTCCCCTGTACGACGCTCTTGGAAAAACGAAGGACTCATCGAAGTATACTTATGGTAAAGTCGAGATCTTAATATCTTACCCAATCTCATACTCGCCCCAAATATCATAATGCGCCAAAAATAGCGAAATACATATGTAAGAACTGCAGCAAGAAAAAGTACTATGACATAAATCAAAAGTGTTTTCTTCGTTAAAGTATTAAAACTTATACCATCAATAACCTTACCAATAATTTGCGGTGGCAATAAATCAATTAAAGCTACTAATAATAATATTAATAGACCAATAATATAATTCTTTTTTTCTTCTTTAATAAACCATCCTAATTTTAAAAATACTTTCAAAACAAACCACCCTCCCCTTATATCTTTACTTTAAAATTTTATCACAAAAAATTAATTAAACACTTGAAATAATTGAATTTTGTCACTTTTCTAACAAATTCATACTAATGGCCTATATGTTGAACAGATTTTACCAAAATCGCACAATATCTTTGAGTCTTCGTGCGGTTTATCCAGATTTTACCAAAATCGCACGATATCTTTTGAGTCTTCGTGCGTTTTATCCAGAGCACTCATTGAACACCGTAACCTTAATTTCATTTGGATTTGTCCTCACGATTTTGTGAAGTGCTGACGCCCGGAGGAATGGTATGACCCTTGCAACTACAGGATTGAACCATACCCCTAGGCAAGCATGCACAAGCAAAATTGTGAAATTTAAAATAAAAAAATCTCTTCACTAGGCTATAACCTAATGAAGAGAAATTTTATTTTATACTAATTTCTTCTAATTCCAACTGTATATTTAATTGTTCAAGCATTGTTTCAAAATCTTCTATTCTATAGTTGTCGTTCGTTGTAACTAAAGATTTTATAATACCATTACCTTTAGACGTCTTCTGCCTCACTTTTTCAATAATAGTATGTGCTGGATTTATAAACATAATGTGTGGGTATAATTCTTTGAAATAACTGTACAGCCAAGGTAAATGTGTCGATGATAAAGTAAATACATCGATATCTTCGTGTTCCTCTATAATATGATCAATAAACTTTTTAACAGTAATTAAAGTATGATACTTATCTGAAATAAACGTACTCGTTTCAACCAGTTCAACTAATGACGATGCATTAAATTTATAAGCATCACCTTCAGATAATTCTCTTTGAATATAAGTGTCTAATTCTTCACTTTCAATTAACGATTGAGCACCTAAAATACCAATTTGTTTAGAAGTCGATTTCTCAACTGCTTCTTTTATAGGCGGATAAACACCAATCACTTCAGTTTTAAAGTCACTTTTCACATCATCTAACACAGTTATCGTTGGCGCGTTTGATGCGATAATAATCACACTTGGCTCCCATTGTTCTAAAAATTGTATAGTTGCTTTGATAACCTCTTTTAATTCACTTTTAGTTTTTTGACCATATGGAAATTGATTACGATCGGCTAAATAAATTAAATCTTGTCCCGGAAATTCCTTTTTTAACAATTCAACAATCGAGTAACTACCTATTCCCGCATCAAAAACAGCAATTGGTTTAATTAATTCATTTTGTAAATGCGTCATCTTTATCCCCTTATTTAGATTTCTAACAATTCTTTTGGCGTTGGTACTACCTTTTCTTCAACAACATCATAAAATCCACCTTTTTGATAACCAGTACAATGAACTTTAGTTTTTGTTGCGATTTCAAATTCAAGTTCCCATTTCAATTTACTCACTTTCACTAACCAGCATCTACCAATTGGTTTATCATGAATATTTAATGGTACTTTATAGTCAGCTTCCGTTCTCATCAATATAGGCGATATATTATTTTTCATCATTTCAGAGTAAGTTATATGTTTATTAATAAATGCAGTTCTTAAATCTTCGAACCACTTTACATAAACTATGTTACTCACTATTCCCATAGCATCTATATCGTAAATGTTGATTTCAATTTCTTTTTCAGCGACTAATTTTCTTTCTTGCATTTCAAGGACTCCTTCAGTCATTTTTTCCTATGTACTTTTCATTATCACTTAAAGTACTTCGCTAAATCAACCCTAAGACTTAAGACACATTTTTAAATATAAAATTATTCTTTCCTTTAAGCATTCTATCACGAGGCAAAGAAGAAGATATTTTGAACATTTTAACTACTGCTTTTGATTCATTTGACGGAGGAGTGATTCTCATCCGGTAACAATAGTGTTTAATGAAGAATAAATTCAATAGGCTATTTATTTATATTATAAAAAAGTGGTTAAGCCATATGACTTAACCACTTAACTGCTATTCAACTGAATATATTAGTTATTTTCATTGTGATTTCTTTTACGACGACCAAGTAGGAATAATGATCCTAATCCAGCAAGTAATCCACCGAATAAAGTAGTGTTAGTTAAAGGCTGTTCACCAGTATCCGGTAAACTTTGTTTGTTTTCACCTTTACCATCGCTATCATCATTTATAGTAGCTGCTTTAGCAGTACCATTGCCGTCATTACTGTCTGAACCAGATCCAGGACCCATACTTACTTTTGAGTCGCTGTCAGAATCTGAATCGCTATCCACGTCTGAGTCGCTATCTACGTCTGGAATCACTGTCCGAATCTGAGTCGCTATCAGAGTCTGAATCACTGTCTACGTCTGAATCACTATCAGAATCTGAGTCGCTATCTACATCTGAATCGCTATCTACATCAGAGTCACTATCTGAGTCTGAGTCGCTATCTACGTCAGAGTCACTATCTACGTCTGAATCACTGTCTACATCTGAATCACTGTCTACATCTGAATCACTGTCTACATCTGAATCACTGTCTACATCTGAATCGCTATCTACATCTGAATCACTATCTACGTCTGAATCGCTATCTACATCTGAATCACTGTCTGAGTCTGAATCACTGTCTACATCAGAATCACTGTCTGAGTCTGAATCACTGTCTACATCAGAGTCGCTATCTACATCTGAGTCACTACCTACGTCAGGATCGCTGTCTGAATCGCTGTCTGAGTCACTATCTTCTTCAACAGTTACTTTTAGTTCCACTTCTTCTGTTGATCCATCTGGATATGTCACTTTTACTGGTATATCAATTGAATCTCCTGGTTGGCTGTTCTCCGGTGGCGTTACTGTTACCACACCTGTATCTGGATCTACTTCAACTGTCCAGTCTTCTGGAATGTTACTACCTTCTGGGATTTCAAACTTCGTATTTGGTGGTAAATCTTTATCTCCAGTTTGTTCGATACTTACAGGTTGACCTGGTTTTGTATTACCTTCTTCATATCCTGGCTCATTTTCATCTTTATAAGTTTTGTCTACTGTAACCCTGTTCGATGTACTATCAGTCGAACCATCTGGATATGTTATTTCTATCGGAATTTCTACAACCGTTCCTGGGTTTATATCAATCGATGGAGTCGATGTAATTTCTCCAGTGTTTGGATTTATTGTAACCGTCCACCCTGAAGGTATACCTCCTTCTTTAATTTTGTATGTTGAATTTGGTGGAATTACTTTATTACTACTATCTGAAGGTGGTGGTGATGTAACTGAAATACCTGGTTTAGTATGATCACCTGGGTAAATTGGATCAAATATATCAGATGACAAAGTCTCTTTCGGTGCTGTAATTGCAATACCATCTAATTTCGTTCTCATTATTCCATAAGAATATCTATTTGGCATTTGACTTGAAGTAATTAAAAAATTATATTTTTTTGATTTATCAATACCTAATTCATCTGTTGTTGCTTGCCATGTTTTACCTGCATAAGTTGCAGTCATCATACCAGTTTTTGCATTGTAACTTAGAATCACATCATTAAATTTTTGACCATGAAATTTACCATCGTTAATATTAGTTGCATTATCCGCATATATAATCTTATTAGCAGGTTTATCTGTAGTCCCTATCGCTGTTGTACCGACCTGCTTACTTGTTCCATCAGCAGTATTCGATACAAAAGTACCATAACCAATTTTAACTCCACCAACTTGATTTAAATTTTTTGTTTTATCTTTATCCATTGGGTCAGCTACGCCTTGGATATTATTGTAAGAAGTATCAATTTTAAATCCAGCTGAATTCACTAAACCTTTGTCTCTTAATATGCCGCCTTGCTTTAAGAAATCATCTCCAGTTCCTTCTGTAAAAATAAATCCCCAGCTATCTGAATTCGTTGTATTTGGTTGATTTGAATTAGCTACAGGTACTGTTATAACAAAGTCATTGTTAAAATCAATTTTGTTCTTATATTCTAAAGCACCCTTAGTCCCAGTGTCTGTGTTAGTATTTGCATTTATCGCCGTAATAGTACCTTCACCCGGAAACTCTTGTGGATACTGCTTATGGGTTACATCTCCATAATAATTAAAATTATCAGTTCCTTTATTAGTAACCATAATATTTTCAGCTTCACTAACACTTCTCAATAATGAAATATTATTTGTATTTGCAGTTCTTGTATTAGTATTTATAGAACGGAATGTAGCTTTTGGTTGGCTATCTTTTTCATTTGAACTTTCTTTCAATGCTTCGCTTAATACAAGTTTCTCGACATCATTATCTGTTAAATTAGAAATGTCTTTTGGTAATGCTTTTAAAAGTTCTGTTTTTTCTTTATCAGTTATTTCTTTTTTGTTATATATATCCTTTGCAACTGATTCTACTAAATTAACTTTTTCTTCCGTGCTCGGCTTTTCTGTTGTGTTAGCTCCTGTTGCTTTTTCTTCTGTGCTTGCTACTTCTTCTGTTGTTGGACTTTCCACACTATTTTCTTCTGTTAATGAAGATTGTTGTTCACTTAATGGTTCTTCAGTTTGATTGACCTCATTATTATTTTTAGATTCACCTTGTATTGATGTACTATTTGCTGACTCATCAGCTTTAGCTTCATCACTCAAACCAAAAAGTAACGTTGCTCCAACTAAAATTGAAGCAGTACCGACAGTAAATTTTCTAATAGAGTATTTGTTCAGTTTATTAGGAATAAAATCTAATTTTCCCCGATTTGATTTATGCTTTTTTTCACTCTACATTCCTCCTATGTATTATCATTTATATCTTGATAAGTTTTATTTTATGAGCACTTATCATAGGTTATTATACTTTGCGATTTTCTATTAAACAATATTTAAATAATAAAGATAATATATATAAATATACTTTGTATTGTACAACGTTGTAATTTACAATTAATATAAACAACTAAAAACCTTACTAATATGCATGTTTTAAAACTATTTTAATTTGTTTTATAATTATTTTTTCGATTAACATAACAATATCGACTAATCACATCAACATTATTACTATTCAAATATTTAATATGCATTAATGTATATCCAATTACTTCCACTTTTGACTATAAAAAAAAGACGAAGACATTAACATCCAAGATTAACTTAAAAGAGCACAAATTCTTTGAAAATTAGAATTTGCGCTCTTTTTACTATAATTATTAAATTTGATAGCGATTAAAGCTAAAGCAATTTATTCACTTTAGATTTAAATGGATAGTACTCAAGATTTTGCAAAGTGCTGACGCCTGAGGGAATAGTATGCGAGAGAGACTACAGGCTCGAACCGTACCCCTAGGCAAGCATGCACTTTCAAAATCGTGAGATTTTAAAACATAAAAATATCTCTTCACTAGGCGATAACCTAATGAAGAGATATTTTATTTTAATTACAGGTATTTATGTCCGCACTTTTTGATTATTTTATTTTAATTCTTCACCATTTGTATCGATTACGTTTTTATACCAGTAGAATGAGTTTTTCTTAGTTCTTTTCAGTGTTCCTTTGCCTTCGTTATCGCGGTCTACGTGAATTAAACCATATCGTTTTTTCATTTCTCCTGTTGTGAATGATACGATATCAATCACGCCCCATGGTGTATAACCCATTAGTTCTACGCCATCTTCGTCTACCGCTTCGATTGATGCATTGATATGTTCTCTTAAATAATCAATTCTTTCTTGATCGTCTATTGTTCCGTCTTCTTGAAATTCGTCTGTTGTTCCGAATCCATTTTCTACGATGAATAGTGGTAATTGATAGCGATTATACAATGCGTTTAATGTATATCTAAGACCTACTGGATCGATTGACCATCCCCATTGACTCACTTTAATATATGGATTAGCAACTGAATTTGATAATCCTCCGTTTACAATGTTATCTTCAACACTTTGTTGTGCATCGTGTTTAACCACTGTAGACATGTAGTAACTAAATCCAATATAATCTACAGTTCCATTTTTCAAGATTTCGTCATCGCCTTCTTGCCACTTAATGTCGCATCCTTTTTTCTCAAACATTTTAAGTGCATAACCTGGGTAATAACCTCTTACTTGAACGTCTGGGAAGAAATATCTTAGACGACTTGCGATTTCCGCTTCTAAAATATCTTTAGGATTACATGAATATGGATAAATCGGCACGTGTGAAATCATGTTTCCAATTGCAAAGTTAGGATTGATGGCTTTACCTTTTGTAACTGCAAGTGCACTTGCGATTAATTCATTATGTGCGACTTGATACAATACCTCTTCTGCATCTTCATCTTCTGACAATGTGACGCCTGAGTTCGTCCATAAGAATAGTGGATTACTTGTATCCATTTGGTTATTGATTTCATTAAATGTCATCCAATATTTAACTTTATCTTTATAACGATTGAATACTGTTTCTGCAAAATGTACAAAGAAATCTACAACTTTACGATTTCTGAAACCGCCATATTCACGTGCTAAATGTAAAGGCATTTCGAAGTGGGACAGTGTTAATACGGGTTCTATATTGTATTTTAATAACTCGTCAATTATGTCATCATAAAATTTCAAACCTTCTTCGTTTGGCTCTGTTTCATCTCCATTTGGAAAAATACGTGTCCAAGCGATTGAAGTACGTAAACATTTTAATCCCATTTCATTGAATAAACCGATATCTTCTTTATATCTATTATAAAAATCTATGCCTTCATGGTTTGGATAGAACTTGTCTGCTTCAATTGCTTCTGTAATTTCTCTCGCTTTTCCATGTTCACCAGCTGTCATAACATCATGGACGCTTAATCCTTTTCCACCTTGATCATATCCACCTTCGAATTGGTTAGCAGCTAATGCGCCACCCCATAAAAAGTCTTTATTTAATTTAGCCATGTTAAAATCTCCTTTATATTTTAATGATATTTAAAATTACATCACCTTTGTTAGATGTTGATGCAGTTACTGGTATAACTTCACTGAATTCTGCACTGTTCGTTACTATAATCGGCGTAATCGTGTTATATCCCTGTTCTTCTAATGATGTTTTATCGAATTTGATTAAAGGCGTTCCAGCAGATAATGTATCGCCTTCTGATACTAATACCTCAAATCCTTCACCATTAAGCTCTACAGTTTCTAAACCAATATGAATTAATATTTCAGCCCCATCTAATGTGTTAATACCAATCGCGTGTTTCGATGGTGCAATCATGGTTACTTTTCCTTCTACCGGGCTATAAATGATATTCTCATCAGGTTCTATTGCTATACCTTTACCCATTAAACCTTCTGAAAATACTGGATCTGGCACTTTTTCAAGCTGAACAATATTTCCTGATACAGGTGAAGCAATTTCTATTTCTAATTTCTCATTAGGAATGATTGCATCTGATTGATTAGGATCAGCATTTTCTACTTGTTCAGTTGTATCTTCACCATAACCAAAAATTTGAATTAAAATGATTGGTAAGATGATCGCAATCGCAGTACCGATTAATATACCCCAAATTGATGATGCATTGTCTGCATTATAGCCATTTACAATTGTTAGTGGACCTGGCAATCCTGCATAAGCATAATATTTAGGGGTGAAGAAACTAGCAACAAATGCGCCAATTGCACCACTGATACATGCAATAATGAATGGCTTTTTAAATCTTAAGTTCACACCGTATATTGCTGGTTCTGTGATACCAAAAATACCTGTAATCCCTGCAGATGATGACACTCTTTTAACTTCTTGGCTTTTAGCTTTAATAAGCACACCTACTACTGCACCAACTTGCGCGATAACGGCAATCGTTTGGTAAGCTTGGAATGAGTCACTTCCATGTTGTTCAAAGTTTGCGAGGACGACTGGTGTAATACCCCAATGTACACCAAATATGACAAACACTTGCCATACGCCACCGATAATTGCGCCTGCTAACCAAGGTGCAACTTCTACAAGTGAATTGTATCCATTTGCTATACCATGTGCTGCCAATGTTGAAATTGGACCAATCACTAATAACGTCACTGGTACCATAATAATGATAGATAAGAATGGTACAAACAGTGGTCTTACAACTTCATGAATTGTCTTGTTTAAGAACTTTTCTAAGTAAGATAAAATCCAAACGAGTAATAATGGTGGTAAAACTGAAGATGTGTATGCTGTTTCAGTTAAAGGCATACCGAATAATCTAACTGTTTCTCCATCACCAATTCTATCTAGTATTGCAGTAAAATCCGGACTCACTAATGCCGCTGAACAAGCGATAGCGATATACATATTCACATTAAAATGTTTCGCTGCTGTAATCGCAATAAAAATTGGTAAGAATGTGAACGGCGCCCAAGATATAAAATTGAACACTTCATATGTTCCCGTTTTAGCAAATGAAGGTACAATTAAATTAATTAATATGAGTAAACCTTGTAAAATACCTGCAGCTGCTAAAATATAAATGAATGGTGCAAATACTGCTGACATGGTAGCAATAATTCTGTTTAATACGCTTCCTTTATTTTCTGATTCATTTTGATTTTGGCCCTGCTTCGAACCGCCAATCAATTCATCAAACGACTTATGAACTTCTCCTACATTATTCCCGATAACAACTTGGAATTGTCCATTATTTTCAACAACTGTCACGACACCTTCAATTTTCTTTACTTTTTCTTTTGCAGTTGGGTCTGACCTTTTTAACACTAGTCTTTAGCGTGTCGCACAATGAGTACTTTTAACAATATTCTCTTCCCCGCCTATGAGCTCAAGAATTTCTTTCGCTATTCTTTCATTCTTATTCGCCATAATTCCACCTCGATTATCTCGTTTTCTATTTTGTATACACTTACATTATAATTATACCGATACAATTTGTAAAGACGGATATAAAATTATATAGTATTATTAATTTAACAAATGCTATAATGTAAGTATTATCAAGAAAAAAAGTGGGGTTTAATATGCTTAAGTACGAGTTAATCGCAGAACGTATAGAAGCGTTAATAGAGAATGGGCAATATGAAGCTGGAGATAAATTACCTAGTGTAGAAATATTGAGAGCTGAATTTAATGTAAGTAAGAGTACAATTATCAATGCTTTAAAAAATCTTGAAAAAGAAGGATTGATATATCAAGCAAGAGGAAGCGGTATATATGTCAGAAACCCTAAAAGAGATGGTTTCTTAAATTTATTTACTGCAGATGGATTTTCAGATGATTTAAAAGGTCATGAAGTTACAAGCAAAGTCTTGAAAGTGACCGAAATGAAACCTGAAGAATATATTAAAAATCAATTAAAATTAAAAGATAATGAATCCGTATACTATGTAGAACGTATTAGATATGTAGATAGTAAAGTATTTTGTATAGAAACATCTTATTTCAGTAAAAATGTAGTACTTTATATGAATGAAGAAATCGCTAACGGCTCTATATTTGATTACATAGAAAACAATTTAAAAGTCAAAGTCGGTTTCACAGATATTTATTTCAAAATCGAAAAATTATCTCAAGAAAATGCCCAACACTTAGAATTAAAAGAAGGCGATCCCTCATTAGAATATGAACAAATATTCTATACAAGTACTGGCATACCGTTTGATTATTCTAAAATCATTTTCCATTATGAAAACTCACAATTCTATATACCGTCCATTAAGTAAAAATTATTTGGGACATAAAGATACATGCTCAAAATAAAAGATCTCTTCATTAGTCTATCGCCTAGTGAAGAGATTTTTTTAAATTTTACGATTTCGAAAGTGTAATATCCCCACTTTTTCATGAGCATTCCTATTGATTTAACATCTTTTCTAAGTATAATAATTATAGTTAGTTTAATTTTTATTATAGAGAGGAAATTTTATTATGTCACAAGTATTATTTATTACTGCTCATCCACATGATGAGACTGTTTCATTTTCAATGGCAACAGCTAAAGCATTTATCGAAAGTTATAAAGCTACAAATCCTAACGATGAAGTCGTTCATATTGATTTATATAATTCATACATTCCACAAATTGATGCTGATGTGTTTGCAGGTTGGGGTAAATTACAATCAGGAGAAGCATTTGACGCACTATCTGAAGGCGAACAAGGTAAAGTACGTCGTCTTAACGAATTAAGTGATCAATTTGTTAATGCAGATAAATATGTGTTCGTAACACCATTCTGGAACTTCTCATTCCCTCCAGTAATGAAAGCATATTTAGATTCAGTATCTGTAGCAGGTAAAACTTTCAAATATACTGCTGAAGGTCCAGTTGGTTTATTACCAGATAAAAAAGCACTTCATATACAAGCACGCGGTGGATATTACAGTGAAGGCCCAGCAGCTGATTTAGAAATGGGTCATCGTTATATCGGACAAATGATGAGTTTTTATGGCATTACTGATTTCGAAGGATTAATCGTTGAAGGACACAATGCTAATCCAGAAAAAGCAGAAGAAATTAAAGCAGATGGTATAGAACGTGCTATAGATTTAGGACAAACATTCTAATATTATTTATATTTTTTAGAGAGGCTGGGACATAAATCCCAACTCAAAATAAAAAACAACTCATTTTACTGATTTATTCAGCTAGAAATGAGTTGTTTTTTTTATAAAATCTACGATTTTGTTCGTGCATGCTTGCCTAGGGGTATGGCTCGAGCCTGTAGTCTCTCACTCATACTATTCCCCCGGGCGTCAGCACTTCACAAAATCGTGGAGAATATCCTTTTTTTTATATTTTTCCGATTGTTCTTTTAAGTACATGCTGTATGTTGCAAGACTGATCAAACAAGCAACATAGAACGCTTGTAAGTTGCAAGACTTATCAAACAAGCAACATAGAACGCTTGTAAGTTGCAAGACTTACCAAACAAGCTACATAGACCGCCTCTATGTTGCAAGACTTACCAAACAAGCAACATTCAGACCCCGCTCCCGCCACAAGCAGCATGTCGGATAAATAAATCTTTTAAATTTAATTCCTATCGCACTCTTTTATTCATTTTATTTGTCATCGTAAACGTTTACACATACAATGTAAATATACACTAAATGTGAGGTGATGAGTTATGGTGAATGTAAATAACCAAGGAATAAAACTTTATGTATTAGACAACGGACGTATGAAAATGGACAAAAACTTAATGATTGCTGGTTCGAATCAAGCCACTTTAGACAATCCAAATGCTCCAAACGAAATGTTTGAATTCCCTATTTATACTGTATTTATCGATCATCCTGAAGCAAAAATTTTATTCGATACAGCTTGTAACCCAAATTCTATGGGAGATAACGGAAGATGGATTAATCAGACACAAAAAGCATTTCCGTACACTGCTGATGAGTCTTGCTATTTACCTAACAGACTTGAACAAATTAATGTTAATCCAAGCGAGGTAGATTATGTTGTGGCATCACATTTACATCTAGACCATGCTGGTTGTCTTGAATATTTTACAAAAGCTACTGTAATCGTTCATGATGACGAACTCAATGGCACGATGCAAACCTATGCTCGCAATCAAAAAGCTGGTGCCTATATTTGGGCGGATATTGATGCCTGGATAAAAAATGACTTAACTTGGAAAACGATTAAACCATATGAAGATAATTTAGAAATTGTTAAAGGTGTCAAAGTGCTTAACTTTGGAAGCGGCCACGCATGGGGAATGATTGGTCTTGAAGTAGAAACTCAAGAACTTGGAACACTCATTTTAGCTTCTGATGCTATTTACACTCAAGAAAGTATGGGAGACATTTTAAAACCACCTGGCATTTTATATGATTCTGTCGGATGGGCAAAATCAGTCGAAAAAATTAAACGATTAGCAAAAGAAAAAAATGCTCAAATTTGGTTTGGTCATGATGGAGATCAATTTGAAGGATTCAGAAAATCTACAGATGGATATTATGAATAAGGACAAATATTGAGGAGTGTTAATTGATGAAGACGAGAGCTGCTGTATTACATGAAATGGGTTTATCAAGTCCTTATGCAGAAAGTAAACCTTTAAAAATAGAAACACTTGAATTAAACAAACCTAACCAAAATGAAGTACTCATTAAAATTGGTGCTGCTGGTTTATGCCATTCAGATTTATCTGTTATTAATGGAAGTAGACCGAGACCAACTCCTATGGCGCTTGGACATGAAGCTGCTGGTGAAATTATTGAAGTCGGCGATAATGTAACAGACTTCGAAGTTGGCGACCACGTCGTTTGTACATTCATTCCAAGCTGTGGCCATTGTTTACCTTGTAGTGAAGGTCGTCCTGCCCTTTGTGAAAATGGTGCTGCTTCAAATGAGCAAGGTGAACTACTTGAGGGTGGAAAGAGACTACATAACGAAGCAGACAACATGTATCACCACTTAGGTGTCTCAGGATTTGCTGATTATGCTGTAGTATCACAACATTCAATTGTAAAAGTCGATAAAGATATTCCTTTTGAAAAAGTAGCCATATTCGGTTGCGCAGTTATTACAGGAATTGGTGCAGTTATTAACACGGCTCAAGTTAAACCAGGTAGTTCAGTTGCAGTTGTAGGTCTAGGTGGAATTGGTCTAAACGCCATTTTAGGCGCTAAATTAGCTGGAGCTGGCGAAATCATTGCAATAGATATTAATCCTAATAAATTTGAATTAGCTAAAAAGCTAGGTGCTACTGCTACATTTAATTCAGGAGATGAAGACATCGTTGAACAAATTAAAAATTATGTTGATGGCGGTGTAGAGTATGCTTTTGAAACAGCAGGTGTAGTTCCAGCTATGGAAGTTGCGTATAAAGTAACAAAACGTGGTGGCTCAACCATAACAACAGGATTACCAGATCCAAAACATGAATTCTCTTTTCCACAAGTTACATTAGCTGCCGAAGAAAGAACAATTAAAGGTTCTTATGTAGGAAGTTGTGTACCTGTAAGAGATATACCGAGATTTATTGCACTATATAAACAAGGACGGTTAGATATTGATGAATTACTTACGGACACATTATCATTAGATGAAATCAACGAAGGCTTTGATCGCTTAGCAAAAGGTGACGCAGCGAGATTAGTTGTTAAAATGAATGATTAAAATTTTTAATAGAGTCTGGGACATAAATCCCAACTGAAAATAAATCACCCAATCCATTGGAATCATTTTCGGATTGGGTGATTTTATTTTATCTTTGTTACTTTTGTTATGAAAGTATACAATTATAGTTAAAGATTGATTCATTATTTTAAAGGGGATGAAATTTATGGATACTGCATTTAACACAACGAAAGAGTTTGCTGAGTCTCTAGATAAGGCAGATGTTTTACATCATGTGCGTGATCGTTTTTACATACAGCCTCATGAAATTTACATGGATGGTAATTCTTTAGGTCTTGCTTCTAAAGATGCTGAAGCTTCATTACTAAATGCTCTAGAAGTGTGGAAAAAGGAAGGCATTAAGATTTGGAATATTAAAGATAGTAAATACTACCATTATTCTAAACACATCGCTTCTCAAATGGCACCGTTAATTGGTGTTGAATCAGATGAAGTGGTTATAGTTGGTAGTACCACTTCAAATATTCACCAAGCTTTAAGTACCTTTTACGAGCCAACTGATAAAAAATATAAAATATTAGTCGATGATTTAAACTTTCCTACTGATCGTTACGCGGTTGATAGTCAAGTACGCCAAAAAGGTTTAGATCCTAAAAATGCTGTTAAAGTCGTCAAAAGCTCAGACGGTGTATTTATTGATGAAGATGCGATTATTGAAGCTATGACAGATGATGTTGCACTTATTCTATTGCCTACTGTACTTTATCGAAGTGCGCAAGTGCTAGATATGAAAAAATTAACAATGGCGGCTAAAGAACGCGACATCATAATCGGTTGGGATTTATGTCATGCTATCGGGGCAATTGAGATGGATCTCACACAAATTGATGCTGATTTTGCAGTATGGTGTACGTATAAATATTTATCAGGCGGTCCAGGTTCTACAGCAGGATTGTATATTAATAAAAGACACTTCAATCGAAATCCTGGTACAGCTGGATGGTTTGGTAACAAAGATGAAACACAATTCCAGCTTAATCACACTTTCGAACATCAACTTGATGCATCCGGTTGGCAAGTTGGTACGCCTAACATTCTTTCTATGGCACCACTTGAAGGTGTACTTAATATTTTCAACGAAATTGGTATGCATGCTATTAGAAATAAATCTTTACATATCACTGCATATTTAATGTACCTTATTGATGAAAAACTGTCCGACTATGGCTATTCAGTTGGTAATTTACGTGACGATTTCAAACGTGGTGGCCATGTTTGTTTAGTTCACAATGAAGCGTATCGAATCAGTCTCGCACTTAAAGACAAAGGGGTTATACCTGATTTTAGAGAGCCAAACGTCATTCGATTAGCACCAATTGCTTTATACACTTCATATGAAGAAGTCTATAAAGTCGTTGAAATCTTAGAAGAAATTGCACAAGACCATTTATATGAACAGTATAGTAACAAGCGTGGACTTGTCGTATAAAGAATCAAGTTTTATAAAGGAGCAACATCATGTACAAGAAATACGGAGAGATTTTTCGGTTTATTATCGTTGGTGGCATTAATACAATCAACTATTACTGGGTATACTTACTATTGCTAAAAGTTTTAGATATCAACTATTTAGTAAGTCATATTTCAGGATTTATCATCAGCTTTATTATATCTTTTTATCTAAATTGTTATTTTGTATATCATGTACAACCGACAATTAAGAAATTCGTTCAGTTCCCTATCACACAAGTTGTGAATATGGGTTTGCAAACTTTATTATTATATATATTTGTACAGTGGCTACATTTGAATGAAACATTCGCACCATTTATTGGGCTTGTTATTACCATACCTATTACTTTTATATTGTCTAAGTGGATTTTAGTAGGTAAGTAAATAACATAAGCAATTCTAAATACAAACGAGCAATCAACTAGAACACTCTACCCATAGATTTAATTGAGTCTTCGTGCGTCTTATCCAGATTTTACCAAAATCGCACGATATCTTCTGAGTCTTCGTGCGTTTTATCCGTATTTTACCAAAATCGCACGATATCTTTTGAGTCTTCGTGCGTTTTATTCATATTTTACCAAAATCGCACGATATCTTTTGAGTCTTCGTGCGTTTTATCCGTATTTTACCAAAATCGCACGATATCTTTTGAGTCTTCGTGCGTTTTATCCAGATTTTACCAAAATCGCACGATATCTTTTGAGTCTTCGTGCGTTTTACCCAGTTTTTACCAAAAATCCTAAAATTTAAATAAATCTCTTCACTAGGCGAGACCTAATGAAGAGATTTTTTATTTTGAGTATAGGTACTTATATCCCGTACTCACTATTATGCTATAACAAGAACATAACGAAGAATGGTACAACTGCTACAACTACGACTCCTACTAAAACGAGTGAAATACTTGCCATAGATTCTTCTACTTCACCGAGTTCTTTCGCTGCTGCTACACCTAATGTATGTCCACTTGTACCTAATGCCAGTCCTCTTGCGATAGGATTTGTGATGTTAAATAATTTCAATAATTTATTACCTAGTGCCATAATAATTACTGCGTTTAAAATAACCGCTAATGATGTTAATTCTTTAATACCTGATATGCCTTCTGAAACTGGTAATGCGATAGCTGTTGTCGCTGCTTGAGGTAACATAGATGCGATAATATCATCACCAAATTGGAATGATTTGGCCACAATATAAATGATGACTAATGCTGCTACTGTACCTACTGCAATACCACCCATAATATGGTGCCAATGCTTTTTCAATATTTCACGCTTTTTATACAAAGGAATTGCGAAACATATTGTTGCTGGTTCTAGGAAGAAATTAATAATATCTCCACCAATTTTATAATTTTCATATGGTATGCCTGTAGCTTTTAAGAATACGATACCACCTACCATGCTGAAAAATAATGGCGCAAATAAGAAAAATCCTTTTGAACGTTTAAATAAATATGTACCGATTAAGAACAGTCCTACTGATAATCCGATACCAAAATATGGTGTATTGACCCCTAAATGTTCCATCATGCGTAATCACCTGCCACACCTTTATGTTTAATATCTTTCGTACTTTTAGCTGTTTTTTCACTCGGTTTAATAATCATTTGTGAAAATATGCCTGTACATACGAGTAATAAAATTGTTGAAATGATGATCAATAATATGATGAGTATTGGACTAGTACTTAATACGCCTAATGAATTAATAACTGAAATACCAGCTGGTACGAAGAGGAATCCAATATTATTTGTTAATGCTGTGCCGACCGCTTCTACTTGTTCTAATTTTACGATTCCTGTTGTTAATGCGACAAACATCAATACTAAGCCAATTACTGATGCTGGCATTGGTATTGGCATGAAGCTTTCTATTACATGAGATATCAATAATATAATTGATATGGTTAATACTTGGTGAAAGAAGTTATTTACTTTTTTCATTTTGACAACCTCCCGAATTAATCTGTTAAGGTTATCTTATTATGAAAATAATTAAATAAAGCGTTTTCATTGCGAGATGCAATATTTCAAGGCTAAGTTACCATTTTAATACTGTGAAAATTATACTAACCCAATTTCTGATTTAAATGGCTTCATATATGAACGACTCACTTGTAATTTGATGTTACCGGTCAATGTTACTTGATACGTGGAGTTAAACCAGTGTTCAACAGATTGGATATGCTTTTTATTGATGATACTTGCACGATGTATACGAATAAATTTAGATTGATTGAGCTTTTTTTCATAATAACTGAGCGGCTCATTTGTTTCATATTCGGTTTCTACAGTATTAATTGTCGTCACGCCTTGATTCACTGAAACAGCAATGATGTCATCTAAGTTCAATACATAAATGCGGTCTTCTATTTCAATCGGCAACACTTCATCTTGATTCACAAGCTTTGTTTCATTTAATTGAGATGACTCACTGTTTGTAATCTTTTTAATCGCTTGTTCAATTCTCGCTTTTTCAAAAGGTTTCAATATATAATCTGTAGCTTCTAACTCAAATGCTTGTACTGCATAAGTATCATGCGCTGTCGCAAATATGATGTGTGGAACATGTTTCATTTTATTAATTTTCTTTGCTAAGTCTAGACCACTTTCTTCCATTAAATTAATATCTAAGAAAATGACATCAAATTCATGAGATAACAACTGTTCCAAAGTTTCTTCGATATTTTCCGCTTCTTCTATTTGACTGAATGATCCAATTTGATTGAGTAAATATTTGAGTTCATTACGTGCTAACGGTTCGTCATCAACGATAAGTGCATGCATTACATATCCACCTCTCTATATTTATGTGGTATTTCAGTACTTACTGTCGTACCTTGATTGCTCGTCTCAATTTCCAATTCTGCTGTTTGACCAAATAATCCCATTAATCGTTTATTTAAATTCTCAAGTGCACTACCTGTTCCCGACTGTGATTCTACGATAGTCTTTCCTAACAATTCTTTCTTACCTTCTGGAATACCCTGGCCATTGTCTTTTACAGATAATTTAATCGATTGGTCATTGCCACTTACTGTTACCCAAATTCGATTATCATCTTTTCGGTTTGTAAATGCATGTTTAATGGCATTCTCTACTAATATTTGAATCACAAAAGGTGGCACAAGTGCGGTTTGATATTGATGAGGTATATTACATTCAATAACAAAGTGATCTGGATATCTCGCTTGTTCTAAAGCGATATAGGCACGAACTTGCTCGAGCTCTTTCTCTATCGTAATTGTATTGTTTCTCGCACCTTGTAAATTAGAACGAAAGAAATGACTCATTTGTAACAATAACTGACGTGCTTTTTCATGATCTATTCGAACGAGTGCAGAAATGGTATTCATCGCATTAAAGAAGAAATGAGGATTCACTTGAGCTTGTAATGACTTAATTTCAGCATCTTGTAATAACTTCTGTTGAGTTTCTACAGCACCTAGTTCTAACTGGCTAGAGAATATTTTTGCTAAGCCTTCAGCTAACCTTTTCTCTACAAATGTTAGATCATGGTAATCTGTAAAATATAATTTCAATGTGCCAACAATATCCTCATGTACATATAACGGTATAACTATAGCCGCTTCAAGCGGACAGTTTGGATGCTGACACCCTATATCTTTACTTGAATAAACTTCTTTTTGATTTCCTGTTTCAATCACTGCTTTGGACAAATCTGTAATAATCGTTTTGTCAGGTGTGTGATGATCACTTGCAACGCCAACATGCGCTAATATATGCGTCTTATTAGTAATGGCTACTGCTGATACTTTCATTAAATCTTTAATGATTTTTGCTGCTTGATGTGCTGATGATTCTGTTAACCCTTCCTTAAAATAAGGCAACGTCTGATTAACGAGTTTTAAAACGTCATGGGTTTGAATAGCTCTCATTTGCTCTTCTTGTTTGACGGTTGAAATGATAATAGACATAAATATAGCTGTTCCTAAACCGTTTATAATAATCATTGGAAGTGCTATGAGCTGTACAAGTTCCCATGCATCAGATTTTTGAGAAGAAAACAATAATATACAAATCATTTGTATCACTTCTGTAGAAGCTCCTACTAAAGCACTTTGCGTAACAGATAAATAGCCTTTAGATTTCATGGCATATGTGCCAAAGTATCCAGCTACTAAACCAATCACGATTGATGATATTAAATAAGTATATGCATCTGCACCACCTATATAAACTCTAAATATACCGGATAATACACCTACAAAAACACCTACAAAAGGTCCACCGATAAGACCAGCAACACCTATTGTTAATACGCGTGTATTAGCGAGCGATACTTCAGGTCCAAGATGTAGATAAATCATGCTCGAAACGATTTCTCCATTATGTATCGCGACACCTGTAAAATTGGAGAGCAACGCAAATGATGAGAATACAATAATTAAACGCCATTTTACATACCATTTTTCGCGTTCGCCCATCATATTTTTAAAATACGATGTATTCATTAATATATACGCGACTAGTATAATCAGACCAACCCGTTCTAATAATAAAACAAATAAATTCAACATATTTACACCTATCGATTCTTTATTTTTCACGTACATTTATATCAATAAACATTTTACCATATGAATGATGAAATCTATTGAATGAACAGTAAATGATATAATATTCTATATATAACCAATGAACAAAGGGGATATGACAATGAATTTACAAAATGCATTACCAAATGAAATTAGAGCGCAAATTAGAAGCGGAGCATTAAAAGTACCTACAAGCGGAATGGCAAAAGGATATGTGCAAGCAAATGTCGTTATTTTACCTTCCAAATATGCGTATGATTTTTTGAAGTTTTGTTTTAGAAATCCTAAGACATGCCCATTACTTGATGTTTCTGAAGTAGGTTCACCTTCATTTATGAAGTACGGTAAAGAAGCGGATATACGAACAGATGTAGGATTATATAGATTATATAAAGATGGTAAGTTTGTCGAAGAATATCAAGATATTACAGACTTGTATACTGATGATATGGTTAGCTTTCTGATTGGTTGTAGCTTTACTTTTGAACATGCTTTACTAGAAGCTGGCATTCCAGTTAGACATATAGAAGAAAATCACAATGTACCTATGTATATCACAAATATACCAGCAACACCGAGTGGTACTTTCCAAGGAAACATTACAGTGAGCATGCGTCCGATGACGATGGCAGAAGCCATTAAAGCAACTGAAATTACGACACAATTTAAAGAAGTACACGGCACACCTATTCATATCGGAAACCCAAGTGAAATAGGCATTCAAAATTTAGCTACACCTGACTTTGGAGATTCTGTAAAGATTAAACCTAATGAAGTACCTGTGTTTTGGGGATGTGGTGTCACACCACAATCGGTAGCTTTAGATGCCAAGCCCGAAATCATGATCACACACGCGCCAGGTCACATGTTTATAACAGATGTGAAAGATAGCGAAATGAGTCATTAATTAATATAAACTAGAGAAAAAATTAGAAATATAAAAATCACCCAATCCGAAAATGATTCCAACGGATTGGGTGATTTATTTTGAGTTGGGAATGATGTCCCAAATTTTTAATTGGATAAGGTTGGTGTGTTCAGAACTCCTATGTTGCTTGTTTAGCCAGTCTTGCAACATACAGGCGTTCTATGTTGCTTGTTTGGTCAGTCTTGCAACATACAGTCATTCTATGTTGCTTGTTTAGTCAGTCTTGCAACATTCAGACCTTCTATGTTGCTTGTTTGATCAGTCTTGCAACATTCAGACCTTCTATGTTGCTTGTTTAGTCAGTCTTGCAACATACAGACCTTCTATGTTGCTTGTTTGGTCAGTCTTGCAACATTCAGACCTTCTATGTTGCTTGTTTGGTCAGTCTTGCAACATACAGACCTTCTATGTTGCTTGTTTGGTTAGTCTTGCAACTTTCTATAGTTCAGTACGTAGTTCCCATAATTCTGGGAAGAAGTTTTGGTCAATAACACGTTTTAAATAGTTTACACCTGAACTGCCTCCAGTACCCATTTTAAATCCAATAATTCTTTGTACGGTCTTCATATGTCTAAATCGCCATTGACTATATCTATCTTCAACGTCTGTGAGTTTTTCTAGCAATTCGTATAATTCAAAGTGTTCTTCTGAATTTAAGTATATTTCTTTAAATGCTTCTTTGACGGAATCATTTCTTACATAATTTTGGGTAACTTCTCTATCCAATACCTCTTTATCAATATCGAATCCTGCTCTACTTACTGCTTTAATCGTTTCATCATATATACTTGGTCGTTCAAGTTGTGTTTTCAGCTGATTATAAATCGCTGGGTCTTTTTCATATATTTTTAAGGCATGTGTTGTTTTGTATCCGAGGCTATATTCGATCATTCTATTCTGAAAAGATTGAAATCCTGAAGCATTGCCTAAATCATCTCTAAATTTCAAATAATCACTTGGTGTCATTGTTGATAAGACTTCCCATACTTGAATGAGTTGTTTTTGAATATTACCAACTCGCGCTAACTTTTTAAAAGCTTGTTTATATTGGTCTACTTTAATGTCATCACAAGCTGAATTTATTTCATGGATAATCAGATTCATCCAAAGTTCTGAAACTTGATGTACAATGATAAATAACTTCTCATCGTGTGCATCTGTTAAAGTGTGTTGTGCTGAAAGTACCTTGTCTAAACCTAAATATTCACTATACGTCATATCTTCTGTGAAATCTGTTTTAACACTTTCCCCTTTAATTGAATCATCTTGGTATTTGCTCATGACTATTCCCCCTTTTTAGCAATAACCGCTCTAATTGGCGACCCATCTGCACCTACAATATTCAACGGTAACCCTATAAAGTCATAATAACCTTGTGTAACATTTTCTAATAACAAGTTCTCAATATTAATAATATCATAACGATTGAATGCATGATGATTATCTAAAGTCTTGGAATCTATGTCATCAACTGAAGGTACATCAATCCCAAATACTTTTATACCAATTGAAGATAAATAAGCTATCGCATCTTCTGTTAATACAGGAACTGTATCAGGAAACACATCTGAATGTGCTTCATACTTTGTCTTAATCATAACAATAGTCCCTTTAATATCGACATGCTCTAATAGCTCACGTGTAATCAGTTTTTCACCAATAAATTCTACTAATGTAGCCTCACCGATCAGCCTATTCACATCAATTTCATGAATTTTTATACCGTCATTATCGAAATGAAATGGTGCGTCCATATGTGTTCCAATATGCGTACTTGTTGAAATGCTCCCAATATTTACAGAACCTGTTTCTTCCTTAGTTGCTGATAATTTAAATTGGAATGGTTCATCTCCTGGCCAATTTGCAATATCATTTGTTAACGTTTGTGTAACATCAATCCACATAAACATGCTCCTTTACATATGTAATCGTTATCATCTTACCTTTTTATCTTTCTATTGTACATGAATTTCATGATTTAATGGGTCTATCGTTTTGTAATCATTGATATTTGGGTAAACTAATATTGAGGTGAAATAATATGTCATACATACGTGTACACGGTGCAAATCAGAATAACTTAAAAAACATTAATATAGATATCCCGAAACATCAACTCACTGTCTTCACTGGAAGGTCAGGTTCCGGAAAATCATCGCTCGTTTTCAATACGTTAGCGGCAGAATCTGAGCGTTTATTAAACGAGACTTATTCAAGTTATGTTCAAAACCAACTGACATCTTATGAAAAGCCTGACGTTGATAGAATTGAACATTTACCAGTAGCTATGATTATTAATCAAAAAAGATTAGGTGGTAATTCACGTTCTACTGTAGGTACTATTTCCGATATTTACGCTTCAGTTCGTCTTTTATGGTCAAGAATTGGCGAGCCATTTGTCGGTTATTCTAACGTTTTTTCTTTTAATAATCCAAGCGGCATGTGCGAACGTTGCCAAGGTTTAGGTTATGTTGAAGATATCAACTTAAATGAGTTATTAGATTATGATAAATCTTTAAATGAAGATGCGATAAAATTCCCTTCATTCAGACCAGATAGCTGGCGTGGTAAACGCTATTTATATAGTGGTCTATTCGATAATGACAAAAAGCTTAAAGATTATACTCAAGAAGAAATGGACACTTTTCTATATACAAAACCAAAAAAGCTTAAAAACCCGCCTGACAATTGGCCAAAAACTGCTAAATTCGAAGGTTTAATCCACCGTTTTAGACGTTCATTTTTACTCAATGATAATTTCGAAAAGAAACGTTTTTTAGAAGATGTCAATAGAGTTGTCACTTCTCATAAATGTCCTAAATGTGATGGCAAAAGATTAAATGACAAAGTTTTGAGTTGCAAAATTAATGGTCTAAGCATTACTGACTTTACAGCGCTTCCAATAGATGATGCTATTACCTTTTTAAATAAACTTAAAGATGAAAAAGCAACATATATCATCAAACCATTATTAGAACAATTAAATGCTTTATCATACGTTGGACTCAATTACTTAACACTTGATCGCAAGACACCTTCTCTTTCAGGTGGAGAATCTCAGCGCATCAAATTAATACGTCATTTAAACAGTCCTTTATCTGACCTCGTCTATATTATTGATGAACCAAGCGTCGGTTTACACCCTGAAGATATCGAGAAAATAAATGATATTATGAAATCCATTCGAGACAAAGGCAACACCGTGCTCGTCGTAGAACATGACCCAGATGTCATTCAAATAGCAGACAACATTATAGATATCGGACCTGGAGCAGGTAAACACGGTGGAGAAGTAACCTTTACAGGAACATATCATGAGCTATTACAATCCGATACTTCTACAGGCAAAGCTTTAAAACGTCAACACAAATTAAAATCAGCGCCTAGAAAAGCACAACAATATTTCAACTTAAAAAACATATCCGAAAATAATTTATCAAATGTATCCGTTGATATACCTAAAAATATCCTATCTGTTATAACAGGTGTGGCAGGCTCTGGTAAAAGTACATTACTAAAAACAGGACTGAAATCTCATACAGCAACGACATTCATCGATCAAAAACCCGTGCATGCATCTAATCGTTCTAATTTACTAACCTATATGAACCTCTTTGATGAAGTAAGAGACTTTTTTAGTAAAGAAACAGGGTTGAAAAAAAGTATGTTCAGTTATAATTCAGATGGCGCATGCCAAGAATGTCATGGTAAAGGTATAATCAAAACAGAACTTGCATTTATGCCAGATTTTTCACAAGTGTGCGAAGTATGCAAAGGGACAAGATATCAACCAGAAGTATTAGAAGCTACTGTAAATGGCTATTCAATAGCAGATGTATTAGCATTGACTGTTGAAGAAGGCATCGACATGTTCAAAAACAACCAGAAAGTATACACAAGACTCAAACATTTAGAATCAACCGGTCTGCATTATATGACGTTAGGTCAATCACTTGATACTTTATCAGGAGGAGAAATACAACGCGTTAAACTCAGTCGATATTTAGACCAATACGCTTCAAACCAAATATTTATCTTTGACGAACCAACAACAGGACTGCACGAAGATGATATACCAACACTGCTATCATGTTTTGAACAACTCATTAATCAAGACAATACCGTCATACTAATCGAACATAATTTGACAATGATGACACACGCAGACTGGATAATCGACGTCGGTCCCGGAGCAGGCGCAAACGGCGGTAAAATATTATATAGTGGAGAACCAAACGCCCTTCTCAACATTAAAGAATCCGTAACCGCTAAACATTTAAAAAGATATGTAGAAAGATAAGAATACACAAGCATAAGGGGTACACTTATAATGTATAAAAAAGAATTATCACTCATTAAACATCAATTAATAAATGAATATGCTGGATATGAAGATAAAAAAACACTGATTGATTATTTTCCAGAACATGAATCTTTTAAAAACAGCAATGAATTTTACTTTTATATGACGGCTTACTTAAATAAGTTCCAAGATCCTCATTTAAAATTACATGAAATTAATGGACTCTATCCAAATATACGCGTTCAATATTTTAATGATAAATTATATGTTATAGATTCTGTAAATCACTCTTTACCTGTAGGAACAATTATTGAGCAATTAGATGAACATACTATTGATCAAGTACTGAGTGAAGACTATGATTTATTAAAATCTAGTAATCCTGAAAGAATGGAATGGGCAGACGTCCTCAAAAAATATAATAATGTAGTTGTTCAGTCCAATAAAATTTCTATATTACAAAAAGATAGGCCTAACTTTTTTGAAGAATCGTACCAAATAAAAGATAGAAAAAATTATCTTTATATTCAATTTAGTGACTTTTTAGATCACAATAAAATCTCTCATCTAATTAAACAACATGAAAAAAACATTCTAAATGCCAACCAAATTATTATCGATGTTCGTGGAAATAGAGGTGGTTCTGATTTAGCATTTCTAGAATTATTGCCTTATCTTACTAACAACGTCGTTACTATAAAGAACGAATACCCTTATTATCATAGGTTTACAAAAGATTATTGCGATGAAAGATTAAAAACTCTATCTGAAATTATTAATCAAATAGCGGATTCACAAGAAATCCAAAAATATAAAGAATTTTCAACATTATTTGAAGACAACTACAATAAAGGTTTAGTAAATATAAATAAAAATACTCAACCTGACACTATTAAAGGTATACATAATAGTTTACCTGATGTGAAAGTATTGTGTGACTTCGAATGTTGTAGTTCCGGAGACAGTTTTGTAGAGACCATTAACCAGTTTGATAATATAGAAATTATCGGAAGACCAACTAAAGGCATGAATGATTATAGTAATATTATGGTTATAAATATTAATGATCAATACATATTAAGTGTACCTCACTCAAAAGATGGACGTGTTGACGTAGGAAAAAGTATGGCTAAAACTGGTATAACTGTTGATTATTATGTACCTTGGACTCCTAAAGAACTTGACGAGGACGTCATATTAAATGTTGCATTGACTCGTATATAAGCTAAGGCATTGTCTTGGATTAATTCCGGACTTAACTCACGACTTAGGTAATTTCTTGGATTAACTCAGGACTTAACTCACGACTTCAGCAATGTCTGATGTGCACCCCAAAAGTTGAACCTCAAATCTAGCTTATAGGGGTGCATTATTTATGAGAAAAAAATATGATTTTAACTTTAAAC